>CAZRGD010000096.1:5043-8022 GCA_964599505.1 uncultured Nitrospirota bacterium
TCCTGCTCCAGCTCCTTCATCGACAGGGAGATCTTACCGTTGTTGTCGACGCGGATGCACTTGACCCGGACCTTCTGCCCCTCTTTGAGGTAGTCGCGCACATTCTCCACCCGCTCCTTGGCGATCTGGGAGACGTGGACGAGACCGTCGGTGCCAGGCATAACCTGAACAAAGGCGCCGAAGTCCATGATTTTGCGGACGATGCCGTCGTAGACCTTGCCCACCTTCGCCTCTTCGACGATCCCCTCGATGATCTCCCGCGCCGCCTTTGCCGCCTCGGCGTTATCGCTGGCGATCAACACCGTGCCGTCGTCGGAGACGTCGAGCTTGCAGCCGGTCTCGTCCTGGATGCCGCGGATGACCTTGCCGCCGGGGCCGATGATCTCACGGATCTTGTCCGGGTGGACCTTGATGGAGGTGATCCGCGGGGCGTAGGTGGAGAGGTCGCTGCGCGGCTCGGCGAGGGCCTCCTTCATCTTCCCGAGGATGTGCAGCCGCCCCTCGCGCGCCTGACCGAGGGCCTGCTCGAGGACCTCGCGGGTAACGCCGCTGATCTTGATATCCATCTGCAGGGCGGTAATCCCGTCCTCGGTGCCGCAGACCTTGAAGTCCATGTCGCCGAGGTGGTCCTCCACCCCCTGGATGTCGGAGAGGATGGCGAGCTTGTCACCCTCCTTCACCAGCCCCATGGCGATCCCCGAGGCCGGTTTGGAGAGCGGCACGCCGGCGTCCATCAGCGACAGGACGCCGCCGCACACGGTGGCCATGGAGGAGGAGCCGTTCGACTCCAGGATCTCGGAGAGGACGCGGATCACGTACGGGAAGGACTCCTCGGTCGGCAGCAGCGGCCGGATGGCGCGCGCCGCCAGTGCCCCGTGGCCGATCTCGCGGCGGCCCGGCGAACGGAGGAACTTCGCCTCGCCCACGGAGAAGGGGGGGAAGTTGTAGTGCAGCAGGAAGCGCTCGTGGATGTCGCCGTAGATGGTGTCCAGCCGCTGGGCGTCGCGTCCCACCCCGAGGGTGGTGGCCACCAGCCCCTGGGTCTCCCCACGGGTGAAGACGGCGGAACCGTGGACGCGCGGCAAGACGCCCACCTCGCAGGTGATCGGCCGGACCTCGTCGAGCTTGCGGCCGTCGGCGCGCACCCCGTCGTCGACGATCTGCTTCCGCATCACCTCCGCCTCGATGTCGTGCAGGAGCGCCTTGATCGGGTTGCGGAGGTTCCCGTCGGTGTCGAACTTGGAGAGGCTTTCCTCCTTCACCGCGTCGAGCGCCGCCTGGCGCTCGAACTTCCCCTTAACCACGTTCGCCTCGGTGATCTTGGCGGTGGCGAAGGTGCGGACGTCCGCCTCCACGGCGGTAAAGGCGGGGTCGGGCTCCACCTCGGCCAGGGCGCGGGTCGGCTTGCCCACCTCCTTGGCCCACTCGCTCTGCAGCTCGCACAGGCGGCGGATCTCATCGTGGGCGAGCATCAGGGCGTCGATCATCACCGACTCGGCGATCTCCTGCCCACCGGCCTCCACCATGTTGATCGCGTCGTGGGTACCGGCGACCATCAGGTCGAGGTCGGAGTCCTCGAGCTGGGCGCGTGACGGATTGATCACCAGCTCACCACGAATCCGACCGATCCGTACCCCGGCGATCGGGCCGAGGAAGGGGATATCGGAGAGGGTGAGGGCGGCCGAGGCACCGACCATTGCCGCGACGTCCGGCGGGCACTCGGGGTCGAGGGAGTAGACCGTGGCGATGACCTGAGTTTCCGACATGTACCGCTTGTCGAAGAGCGGCCGCAGGGTGCGGTCGATGATCCGCGAGTTGAGGGTCTCGTGGTCGCCGGCGCGCCCCTCGCGCCGCAGATAGCCGCCCGGGATCTTGCCGGCGGCGGAGAACTTCTCCTGATAGTTGACGGTGAGGGGGAAAAAGTCGCGGTTCGGATCCGACCCCTTCAACCCCACGGCGGTGACCAAGACGTGGGTATCACCGTACTTCACCATGCAGGCGCCGTTGGCCTGCTTGGCGAGCCACCCCGTTTCCAGGATGAGTTGACGACCACCTACCTCGGTTTTAACGGTATGACGTTCCAATACAGACTCCTTCGCACCTCACCCCCTGGTGGATGCACTTGGCCGGCACCCGGAGAACGGGCGAGCCGGACGCTTACTGCCGAACCTACCGGCGGATACCGAGGCGCTGGATGACCGTCCGGTAGCGCTCGATGTTCTTCTTCTTCAAATAATCGAGGAGCCGGCGGCGCTGGCCAACGAGCTTCAGAAGCCCGCGGCGCGAGTGATGGTCCTTGTGGTGGGCCTGAAAGTGCTCGTTGAGATAGCGGAGGCGTTCGGAGATGAGGGCAATCTGGACCTCAGGGGATCCGGTATCGCCGTCGTGCACCGCGAACGTCTGGATGATGTCGGTCTTCTGATCGTGAGTGAACGCCATCTTCAGCTACCCCTACAATTCCCCCCGCTCAACGCGGAGGGCGCGACGTGCGATCACGCCGCCGGTGTTATGAGTTTCTCGTGAACGGGCGCGCGTTGTACCACGCGGCGCCCCTAGGGGCAAAGGGATTTCGGCGGGGAGGGGGGGCAAAACCACGAAGGGCGCGAAGACCACGAAGGAGGGACTTCTATAGTAGATGGCCGTGGGAGGAGGGGGGAGGGGATGTTGGCGCACGCGCCATGCTCTGGAGGCCGCGCGGCGAGGGAGTTGGGGGTCGGTCGCAAGACCCAGCCCCTCGCTCACCTCCAGGAGGCTGTGGAGAACATCGGCTCCGGGATCCAACCCATTCGCGATCTCTGCCGGGATCACGGAGTGGCGGAGCCGGAGTTCGTGGTCTCCGAGTACTGGGTGACCACGACCTTCCGGCGGCGGGAGGAGAGACCTGGGCACCACGTCGGGACCGAGTTGGAACCCGGTCGAAGTCCTGCTCAAGTCTCGGTCTGAGCAGGGAATAGTCGACTTGATGGCGGTCGTAGGTCG
>CAZRGD010000097.1:0-7987 GCA_964599505.1 uncultured Nitrospirota bacterium
CCTCTCCACGCACCCCTCTCCCTCCGGGACCCTCCCATGACCCACCTCACGGTGACAACGCCTGCGCCGCCACTCGCCCCAGCCCCCCCCTTCCACCGCCTGCGCCGCCTCCACCTCGGCTGCGGCAACAAGTATCTGCCAGGCTTCTACCACGTCGACATCGTCGATGCTCCGCATGTGGACCACGCCGGCCACGTCGACGATCTCCAATTCATCCCCGACAACGCCGTGGAGCTGATTTACGCCTGCCATGTGCTGGAGCACTTCGGCCGCTACGAGGTGAGCCCGACCCTGCGCGAGTGGTACCGAGTCCTCGCCCCGGGTGGGGTTCTCCGGCTGGCGGTCCCCGATTTCGAGGCGGTCGTCGCGACCTACCTGAAGATCGGCCTGGAGGACGGCCGCAACGGCCTCATGGGACTTGTCTGCGGCGGCCAACGCACACCGTACGACCACCACAAGGTGGTCTTCGATGAACCGTACCTCACTCGACTCCTGCACCAGGTCGGTTTCGCCGAGGTACGGCGGTGGGACTGGCGGACCACCGACCACGCGGAGCTAGACGACTACTCGCAAGCCTACCTGCCCCACATGGACAAGACCGACGGACGGCTAATGAGCCTCAATCTGGAAGCAGAAAAATGATGAATACGACCCTCCCAAAAATCCACCTTACCGACCAAGAACGGCGACTTGCCGACCCCTTCTCTCCCGTACCACCGCCGCGGATGTCGTTGACCGATGAAGCCCGCCTGCGGGCCGAAGCGGCCATGGCGCGGTGGCGAGCCGATGATGAAGAGACTGCCCGATCGGTCTCCACCACCCTGGCGGCGGAGTTTCCGGACGGCGCCTCGCCCACACGCTTCTGGCACGACGACGCCCACCGTGGTTTTACCGACTTCTTTACCTGGGGCCACGACCACGACTTCGGCTTCGGGGTCCGCCGACCGGGCGCGATGACCACCCGCCACTTGGAAATTGCCGCCGAGGCGATGGCCCTCGGCTTCTTGCCGCAAGACCTGTCCAACACCGACGTCCTTGACGTGGGGTGCTGGACCGGCGGTGACGCCCTGCTCCTCGCCGGACTGGGTGCTCGAGTCACCGCCCTGGAAGAGCACCCGGTCTCCGCCGCCGCCGCGGCGCGTCTCGGCGTCCTCCTCTCCGCGCCGGTAGATGTGGTCCGGCGCAGCCTCTACGCGGACGAGCCGGCGTGGGCCGGCCGCTTCGACCTCATCTACCTCTCCGGCGTCGTCTACCACCTCACCGACCCCTTGCTGGCCCTACGCATCTGCTTCGCCTACCTCAAACCGGGGGGCCGGCTGATCATCGAGACCAAGGCGTCGCACCGCGGCGGCGGGGCCTGCGACTACGCCGGCACCTCGGAAAAGGGGTGGAACTGGTACGCCCCGACACTGGAGTCCCTCGGCCGCTGGCTGGTCGACGTCGGCTTCCCGCGCGACGAGGTCCGGCTCCACATGCGCCCCATCCGGCGGCTGCTCGCCTGCGCGGTGAAGGGCGAGGCGGTGGCGCTGCCCGAGATTGCCGGTTTCTCGCGCCCGGGGAGTTGGTTGGAAGGGGTGTGTTGAGGGACGGCTCTCAACTCTCAGCAGACAGCGTTGTCCTTGTGGGGTCGCGCCGCCAACCGCTCACCGCGCCGGGCCGATGTGGCTGCGGTGGCAGACGGGGCAGGTCCACGAGCGGCCGTTCGCCTTGCACCGCTCCGCCTGGGCGGCCATGCAGGTGTGGCAAAGGGCGAAGCCGCACTCACACGCCCAGGTAAAACCGGGGTCGTCCCCACACCCCTGACACGGGGGAAAGACCTTGCGACGGCGATGAAAGGGCGGTGGATCGGCCACGGGATCTCCTCCGACCCACCTACGCTCTCACACCGGCCCCCGCGCAGACAAAACCACGGGGCACCGCCCTTCACCACCTCGACCACCGCGTTGGCGATACAGGACGGCAGCTACTTGAAAAGCTTGAGATAGGCGCCGTACCCCTCCGCCTCCAGCTCCTCCTTGGGGATAAAGCGCAGCGCCGCGGAGTTGATGCAGTACCGCTTACCCGTCGGCGCCGGGCCGTCGGCGAAGAGGTGGCCGAGGTGGGAATCGCCGTGGCGGGAACGGACCTCGGTGCGCTCCATGAAGAGCTTGCGGTCGACCTTTTCCACCACGTCCTTCGCCACCAACGGCCGGGTGAAGGAGGGCCAGCCGGTCCCCGAGTCGAACTTGTCCTTCGACGAGAAGAGCGGCTCACCGGAGACCACGTCGACGTAGATGCCGTCGCGGTGGTTGTCCCAAAAGGCGTTGTCAAACGGCGGCTCGGTCCCCGCCTCCTGGGTCACCCGGTACTGGAGCGGCGACAGGCGGCGCTTGAGCTCGGCCCTGCTCGGGCGGTGGTCGCCCCCCTCCCCGTCGCCCGCCCCACTCGACCCGGCAACCTCCCGCGACCACACCTGCTTCAGGTAACGGTCACGGCCGGAGGCGGCGCGGTAGGCGTGGTAGCGAACCTGGGATTTCTTGTAGAAGTCCTGGTGGTACCCCTCCGCCGGGTAGAACGGCGCCGCAGGGAGGAGCTCGGTGACGATCGGCTTGTCGAAACGCCCGGAGGCGGCGAGCTTCGCCTTGGATCGCTCCGCCACTCGCCGCTGTTGCTCATCGTGGACGAAGATGGCGGTGCGGTACTGGCCGCCGCGGTCGACGAATTGACCGCCGGAGTCGGTGGGGTCGACCTGCCGCCAGAAGATCTCCAAGAGCTGCTCGTAGCTCACCCGCGCCGGATCGTAGTGGACCTCGATCGCCTCCATGTGGCCAGTCCGGCCGGAGCAGACCTCCTCGTAGGTGGGGTCCTTCGTGTGGCCGCCGGTATACCCGGAAATCACCGCGCTCACCCCGTCGACCTCCTCGAATGGCTTTTCCATGCACCAGAAGCAGCCACCGGCAAAGGTGGCGATCTCTTCGTTCACGGGGACTCCTCGGGAA
This sequence comes from uncultured Nitrospirota bacterium, assembly GCA_964599505.1. Classification (GTDB taxonomy): domain Bacteria; phylum CG2-30-53-67; class CG2-30-53-67; order CG2-30-70-394; family CG2-30-70-394; genus CG2-30-70-394. The sequence continues at coordinate 2,979 of CAZRGD010000097.1, forward strand.
GCGGCGGGCGCCGTCTCGGAGACGGCCCGGCCGTTGGAGCAGGCGACCGTCGCGGTCGCGAGACACAGGGCGGCGATCGCCGCCCCCATGGGACACCACCGACTGGATCTCATCCCCCGGAAGTACCCCATCCCCCGCCACTCCGCACGCGGCGGCCATAATTGTCGGGTGAGGATCTCGCGCAGAGAGGATCAGCGGAAATAGCAATGCAGGTCGAGATGGCGCCGTCCGTAGGGCGGGCAGAGGCCCGCCGAGCACCGTACCTTCTTGAGATGACGGCGTCGGTCGGCCTCTGCCGACCCTACGGTCAGGTACCACATCTTGTTTCCGCTGATCCACAGCTTCACATTGCAGATGACTGGCGCCAGACCCACAGGCGACACCGCTCTACTTGGGAAACCACCGCTATCGCCCTGAAGGGAAAATCTGAGCCGCCACTCTGCCGGCGATCGGCGACGACTGACCGCACACCGGCGTCCCTCACCCTCCCTCGCCGTCCGCCCTGGGCAGGTCGACCACGTGGTCGACCAGGTCCGCCTCCGCCACCGCCTCCTCCGGGAGGCAGCGGCCGCGCACCGAGATCCCGGCGGCGTGGACCGACTCGGGATCGCCGGTGAGGAGCGGGTGGAAGGGGGGCAGCGGCCGGCCGATGGCCAGCCGCCGGTAGGCGCAGCTCTCCGGCAACCACGACCAACTCCGCGCCCCCTCCAGGGTAAGGCCGACACACCCCTCCACCTTGTGGCGCTGTCGATAGCAGCCACAGCGGCAGCTCTCGAGGTCGAGGTGGCCACACGCCACCCGCGTATAGAGGATCTCCCCCTCCCCGTCTCCCTCCACCTCCAGCTTGTGCAGGCAGCAGAGGCCGCAGCCGTCACACAGCGCCTCCCACTCGTCGGGGCTCAGCTCCGCCAGGGGCCGCTCCCAGAAGGGCGTCTCGCCCGAATCTCCAGCCCGTTCCACACTCATCGCCTCACACCTCCGCCTCCTACGCCCACCGTGCCGGAAGACTACACCACCGCCGCCGAAGCGCTCCTGGAGCATGACCCCGACTGGGCAGCGCCTGTCCTTTGGCGCAGCGAGTTTCGCAACATCTTGGCGGGTTACCTGAGGCGCAAGACGCTCACGTTCGATCAAGCATGCAGCCTTCAATCCGAGGCCGAGGACCTTCTGACCGGCTTGGAGTTTGAGGTCGACTCGGAGGCGGTGCTCAAGCTGGTGCAAGAGAGTGACTGTTCGGCCTACGACTGCGAGCTCATCGCCCTGGCGATCAATCTCAACACCGAGCTGGTGACGCTAGACAAAAAGCTGCTCAAGGCCTTCCCCGATCGTGCGATGGCCCTGAGTGGTCCGAGCCAAGCGGCCGCCAACGGCCGTCGGCGCGGAATGGATGACGGACCGGCCACGTAGCCTGACCGCATCCTGCCCATCACCTCCCCGTAGGCGGGCTGAGCAACACGGTCAACGACTCTCACCATGAGGGGCCGATTGCAGCGGAGAACCCGTTGAGGGGTCGCAGCTGCGATCTCCCCAGAGCCCCTTTCCAAGCCCCACCCCACCTCCACCTGAAACCCCGAAACGATCGCATCGTTCTGCCCTCTGCCTACTGCCGTTAATGCATGATCCGCGGCCAGTAGGTGGAGAAATCGAACTTGGGGCTGCGCTCGGCGGTGTGGCAGCGACGGCAGGTCTGCTCGTCGGCACGGCCGTAGTCGCGCGTCGGGTGGTCGACGTGGTTGGAGCCGACCCCGTGGCAGGACTCGCACTGGACCCCGCCCCGCTCCGGGGTGGTGGTGGCGTCGACGAAGCCGCCGGTGAAGCCAACACCCACCGTGTGGCAGCCGACGCACTCGGGCGCCCCCTCCTTGCCCCGCTCGGTCAGGGTGGTGAGCGCGTGGGCGTGGCCGCTCTCCTGCCACAGCTCGAAGGCATCGGCGTGACACGAGCGACACACCGCAGCCCCCGTATAGCTGCCGCCCACCGTGGGTCGCGGCGGCGCCTCTAAAAGCACCCGCGCCTCCTTGAGCTGGCGGTAGTAGTCACGCACCAGATGCGCCGCCCCCGGGTCGTCGGGAATCGCCTCGGTCAGCACGTGCACCATCACCCTCTCCGGCGCCAGCGGCCCGGGAACGAGGGGAATCTCGCCGAGCCATTTGCCGTCGCTGCCGGTGGCCACCACCAGGGTGGCACCGACCCGGTGACTACCGGCGTCCAGGTGATCCTCGCCGTCCGCGACGACAATCAGGTCGATGCGTGGCACCGCCCGGGCGAGGCGATCCGCCGCCGCCACCTCCCCCTGAAAGAGGACCACCAGGCGGCTGCCGCGTCCCACCTTCGCCGCCACCTCGCTGACCGCCGCAGCCGGGTCGCTCACCCCCGGTGGCGTGGCGCTCACCCCGGTGATCGAGACCTCCTGGCCACCCACCCGCACGGTGTGCACCATCTCGCCGGGCCAGCGACCGGCGGCGGGCGGGTCGGTATTGGCGTGGACCCAAGGGAGGCGCCGCACCGGCTCGATACGGGAGAGGAAGTCGGCACCGAGGTGGCGCTCGTCCTCACCCAGGTTGATCGCCGCCACCCCCGCCGCCGCGGCCGCCGCGGCCAGGGTCGCCGCCTGAATCTCGCCGGAACGACCGGCGGCAATGAGTCGGTTACCCGCATCCACCAGGAGGGTCGCGCCGGGGGCTGCGCGCAAACGGCGCAGGAGCTCGGCACGCCGCGCCACTCCGCCGAGCTGCCCCTCGGTGCAACCGCACGGCTCCACGTAGCCCTCCACATGACCCATAAAAAGGAGACGAGGCGGGACCGCCGTCGGCACCATCCGGCCGGTGGTCGCGCAGGCAACGGTCAGCGCAACACCCAGGAGGAGCGCCGCGGAGAGGCCGCGGGTCAGACGCAAAACGATCCACTCAACCATCTGGGTGTCCGAAAATCCCCCTCCCTCCGGGAGGGGGCCTGGGGGAGGGCATGTGGGATGAGCACGTTGCCTGCTCCACACGCCCCCACCCCAACCCTCCCCCGGAGGGGGAGGGAGCCGACCAGACTCTGCTTCACAGAGGATCGAATCGAGGTGTGGCTCACCCCGCCGCCGGCTTCTTCGGGACCTCGACCCGGGCGCGGATGCGAATCGTCACCACTGGCACCCGCGGATGGTCGGTACGAATCTCCGCCAGGTTGGCGAAGACCGGCCGGTCGGTGGTGCTGGAAAACTCCACCAACACCTTCGTCTCGCCGCCGGCGGGGACGGTGGCATCGGCGACGCTCACCTTGAAGTGCGCGTCAGCGGGCTCCACGACCTGCAGGTGAACCGGCTGGTCCGAGTGGTTGGCCAGGGTCATCGCCCGGGTCACCACCTTGCCCTGAGGGACGACCCCAAAGTTGCACACCACCGGGCTCACCGCGATCAGCTCCCGCACCACCCCCTTGAGCTGGAGGACGTACTGGGCGCTCGGCTCGCTGTTGGTGAACAGGGTGATCCCCTTGGTCTGCGGGCCGCGCTTGTGGCTGGAGTTGAAGGTCACGAGGAGCTCGCCGCTCTTCCCGGCGGCAATCTCGCGCGGGTAGTCACGCGCCACCGTGCAGCCACAAGTGGTCTTCACCTTGTGGATCTCCAGGGTCGCATCGCCCTGGTTCTCCACCTCAAAACGGTGCTCCACCTTGTCGCCCTGAAGGATGGTCCCGAAGTCGAAGACCGGCGCCTTCACCACCACCCGCGGCCCCGCCACGGCCGAGGCGGCCACACCGAGGGTCGCCACCGCCACCAACAAGATTGTCTTCATCACAGTGATCTCCTAAGCACCCGCAGCCGCGAAGCGCGACCGGGAGGGCAAGATTACACTCCCCTCGTGGAACCGGGGAAGGCGCTGGGCACCACGGCGTCACAGGCGGGAGAGACGCGAGTACGCAAAGGTACGAGGGGAGGCGCGGTGCCGGAGGGGAAATGCCAGCCGCTGAATCAACCGCATTCTTCCCCAGCACAACGCCGGCGGCGAAGCCCACCCAGGAGCAATACGGACAGTGCGACCAGACCGACCGATGCAGGCTCCGGCACCGAGGCAATCGCGTCGTTCAGCGCGGTCAGCTGTAGACCGCCAACCCCCCCGCTGAGGCTGTACTGGAAGCCCGGTTCGAGGTTCACAAAGGTCACCTGCGCGAAGTTCTCGGTAACATCCCCGCCGATCAGGTTGAAGGTGTCACCCAGGCTGGGGGCGAAGCCACCGAGGAAGATCAGACGCAGGGTGCCGTTGAGGAGACCGGTACCGCCGGTGATGAAGAGCTCGTCCTGGCCGGTGGCGCCGATCTCGAGGTCCAGGATCCCGTCGGCCTCCTGGACGTATGAGCCGACGATGTCGATGCGCCCGAAGGAGTTGCCGGGTGAGAGGGTGCCGTGGTCGGTGAAGTTCGGCCCCACCATCAGCGTCCCGTTCCCCTCGATAACGCCACCCACGTCGTTGGTGAACGTGTGGTTAGAGCCGCTACCGGCCGTCATGGTCGCGCCGTTGACGAGGTTAATGGTGCCGCGGTTAACACTGCCCTGGCCATAGAAGCCGACCTTCCGACCGACGCTGACGAGCCCGCGGTTGTCGAGTCGCGTGGAGACGGAGGCCGTGCCGCTTCCCGGCTGAACATCCACCACGCCCCCTGCCTCGTTGACCAACGCACCGGTAAAACCGGATAGATCACCAAGATAGGCGTTGTTGCCGGCGAGCTCGACCCGCCCTTGGTTGACGAGGTCGTTGTTCGTCAGCCCCAGGGAGGCAGAGCCGGTACCAGCGTCGAGGCGCACGGTGCCGCCGGCAGGTTGGTCATGCCGTTGATATCGCCGCCGTAGCCGGTCACCAAGACGGTGCCGCTGTTGTTGAAAGCAAGGTGAGAGATCCGTAGCAACCCAAAGGTGCCGTCACCGATCACCACGGTTCCGCTGTTGTTGAAGTTGGTGCCGGTAGTAAAGGTCGCCTCGAGCTCGATCCGCCCGGAGTTGGTGATATCGCCGCTGAGGGTGGCGAAGCTAG
>CAZRGD010000098.1:0-7921 GCA_964599505.1 uncultured Nitrospirota bacterium
CTCTGCGCCCCCTGCGCCTCTGAGGATCAGCGGAAACAAGATGGGGTTACCAGACCGTAGGGTCGGCTTCAGCCGACCGACGCCGTCATCTCAAGAAGTTACGGTGCTCGGCGGGCTGAAGCCCGCCCTACGGACGGTCCCATCTCGGTCTGCATTGCTATTTCCGCTGATCCTCTCTGCGGTGAAATCTCGCCTTTCAGGCTGCTCCAGCTCCCGATTGTTGCACCGGTGCCGCCTCGATTATCCCTGCGGTCCCCCGAGCCGCTCGCCCTTGGCGTAGCGCTCCAGGCAGGCGGTGTCGCAGAAGTAGCGGCGTTGGCCGTCGAAGAGGGCGGAGGCGGCGCGGTCGTCGGCGATGTAGCTCCCGCAGGTGGCGCACGCCACCATGGTGGCGACCTTCTTGGGGGGCTCCGGCTGGGTGAGGCGGCGCCATGCCTGGCGGGCGAGCCAGAGGAGCAGGAGGATGACGATGAGGCGGATGGACATGGGGGCCTCACCGGTCAGCGGCGTCACCGCGATAGGGCGCCACGGTGATCTTGCTGAACCCCACACCGCGGACCGCTGCTTCCAGGGTGTCGGAAAGGCGGCCGTCGGGGAGGGTGGCGAGGTCGTCACGGCCAAGCTCCACCCGGGCGTGGGCGCCGTGGTGGCGGACCCGCACTTGGCGCAGGCCGGCGCTGCGCAGGGCGGCCTCGGCGCGCGCGACCTGGTCGAGGAGCGCCACGGTTACCGTTGTGCCGGTGGGCAGGCGCGAGGCGAGGCAGGCATTCGATGGGGTGTCGGCGGTGATCAAGCCTCGTTCTGCAGCCTCGGCACGAATTCGCGCTTTGCCCCAGCCGGCCTCCGACAGGGGTGCGATCACCCCGGCCTCCTGGCGGGCGATAAAGCCGGGGCGTTCGCCCGGCTGGTCGTCCGCCTGGGTACCGTCGGCGATCCACGGGATGGCGTTGGCAAGGGCGATGTCGCGCAGGGCGCGGTACATGTGGGTGCGGCAGTAGTAGCAGCGGCCGCTGTCGTTGGCGGTGTAGAGGGGGTCATCGAGGAGCGGCTCGGTGGCGAGGTAGAGGCGGACCCCGATCTGACTCGCCACCCGCCGAGCGCGGATCTGCTCCTCGCCGGTTACCCCCTCGGAGACGATGATGGCCGCCGCGACCTGCTGCTTTCCGACCACCTCCGCCGCCACCGCCAGGAGGAGGCTCGAATCGACGCCGCCCGAGAGGGCGACGAGGAGCGGCTGGTGGGCGATGAGGATGGGAGCGAGGTGGTCCATCAGGGCGCGGGCGCCGGTGCGGCGTCCTCTCTACGGGTACCGTCCCGAGGGGCGCTACAGGACGGTGAGGGGGTCGGGACAGGCGGCGAGCAGCGACCGTGCCTCGGCCACGTCCAGCTCGATCTGGGCCACCAGGGCGTCGGCGGAGGGGAAGCGCATCTCGTCGCGCAGCCGCTTGATGAAGTAGACCTCGATGGTGTCGCCGTAGAGGTCCTCGTGGAAGTCGAAGAGGTGCGGCTCGATGGTCACCTCACGCTGGCCGAAGGTGGGATTGACCCCGAGGTTGAGGACGCCGTCGAAGAAGCGGCCGTGCCACGCCACCCGGATCGCGTAGACACCGCGTGCCGGCAGGAGCTCGTCGGTGGAGCGGATGTTGGCGGTGGGGAAGCCGAGGGTGCGGCCCCGTTGATCGCCATGGATGACCTCGCCGGCGATGGAGTAGGGGCGGCCGAGGCAGCGGTTCGCCTCTCTTAGGTGGCCGGCGGTGATGAGCTGGCGCACCCGGGTAGAGGAGACGATCTCGCCTTCCACCTCCACCGGCGGCACCACCTCCAGCTCGAAGCCGTTCTCCAGGCCGAGCTCGCGCAGGGAGTCGATGGTCCCCTCCCGTCCCCGGCCGAAGCTGTAGTCGTACCCCACCACCACCCAGCAGGCGCCGAGCCCCCGGGCGAGATAGTCGCGCGCGAAGGAGGGCGGCGGCTGGGCGGCGAACGCCTTGGTGAAGGGCTGGCACACCACCAGGTCGATGCCGTGCGCCTCGATGAGGCGCATCTTCTGCTCGCAGGTCACCATGATCGGCGGGCAGCGGTCTGGGGCGACGAGCTTCAGGGGGTGGGGGTCGAAGGTGATCACCACCGCGGTGCCGCCCGCCGCGTCGGCGCGGGCCCGGACCCGGCGGAAGATCTCCTGGTGGCCCAGGTGGACGCCGTCGTAGTTGCCGATGGTGACCACCGGGTACGGCAGGGGCTCCTCGAGCTCGCGTAGGTCGCGGATGACATTCATGGGTCGTGAGGTAACGAGAGCCTTTCCGGTAGTCTGAGGCTCACATCCCTAGTTGAATCTAGATTCTGCAATCCTTCGGCATTCGGCCGCCGATTCAGGCCCTTCTGCGGCGTTGGCTTCATCGATTTCGTGCGCGCCGTACCGCGAGTCCGCCGGCGGCGAAATCGGCTCGCCGTCTTGTATAAGGAGCTGCCTCGACGCCCTCGGTGCTCGAAGGATTGCAGAATCTAGGTTAAAGGAGACAACGTCGGTCGTCGGCGAACCCTCCACCGTCTGCGCCGCCAGGGTGCGGAAGGTCTCCACCAGGGATCCCTGGTCACGAATCCCCTCGATCGCCTTGAGCAGCTTGCCGCGGTGGAAGAGCAAGAGGGTGGGGACATTGACCACCCCGTATCGCGTTGGGATGACGCGGTTCTTGTCGATGTCCATGCGCATCAGCCGGATGCCGCGGCCGAAGGCGGCGTGGGCGGCGGCGAGGACCGGCTCGTACCGAAGGCAAGGCCAGCACCAGGTGGCGGTGAACACCACCACTACCGGCCCCGCCGCGGCGAGGACCGCGTCGTGGAAGTTGTCATCGTGGAGGGTGGCCTCGATCTTCATGGAGGGCCTATCTTGCCCCAAGCGCGTTCGACCGCGCACCTCCGCCTGTCGGTGGTGACCCGCCATGACCCGTATCTCCTTCATTTTACTGATCTTCTTGCTCGTGCTGCCGGCGTGCGCGCTGACCCGCGGCTCGGGCGTCGCGCTGCCGCGGCTCGGCGGCCTGTTGCCCCACCGCCAGCCGGCGTGGGAGAGCCGTTTCGACCGTGGCCTTGCCGCCTTTCGTGAAGCGCGCTGGCGGGAGGCGGCCGAGGCCTTCCACGCGGCGCTGGCCGAGGGCGGTGACTCCTTCGCCCTGCACCACTACGCCGGCTGGGCGGCCCTGCGCCTCGGTCACTACCGCGAGGCGATCGGTGAGCTGGAGGTTGCCGCGCGTCTGCGCCCTGACGATGCGGCCACCCAGAATGGCCTCTGGCAGGCGTACCGCGGCGGGGGCGAGGCGAAAAAGGCCCTTGCCGCCTTCCGCCGGGTGGTGAAGCTCGACCCGCTGCAGCTCACGCGGTTGCGGCCCCACACCGCCGCCGCGGCGCGTAAAGAGCGCAAGGTGGCGGCGATGCCCCCGCCGACCCACGAGATCGTCTTTCCCGAGGAGGGCGATGACGACCTCCTCGCCCACCTCCGGCCAGCCTCCGAGCCGCCGCGCTCGGGGATCGATCCGTTGCCCACCGATGGCCGCCGGGATTTCGCCGCCGATCGCCCGGCGCCAGCCGCAGGCCGGTCGCTGATCGCCTCCAGCTACACGGAAGGGGCGGTGGCGCCATCGCGTGGGACGGCCGCGTCCGAACGGCAGGCGGCGCGACCGCCGGCGGTGCCACCTTCGGTGGTGTCGTCGGCGGACGGCGCCCCCACCTGGATGGCGCGCGGCACCGCGCTCGCCCGCGCCGGCCACTACGAGGAGGCGATCGACGCCTACCAGCGCGCAGCGCGGATCGATCCCACCAACCCGGAGGTCTACAACGACCTCGGTAACGCCTACTTCGCCACCATGCAGATCGACAAGGCGCGCGACCTCTACCGCAAGACCTTGAAGCTCGCCCCGGACCACGCCTGGGCGATGAACAACCTCGGCTACACCTACTTCGCCACCAAGGAGTACGAGTCCGCGGTCCAGTGGTTCCAACGGGCGCTGACCCGCGAGCCCGACCACCTCTTCGCGCGGATGAACCTGGCGGTCACCTACCACGACATGGGCGCCTACGACGCCGCCATCCGCGAGCTCAAGCGGCTCCTGGAGGACCACCCGAAGACCGCCAAGGCGTACTACAACCTCGGGCTGAGCTACACCCTCAAGGGTGACTACCCGCACGCCCTCGACGCCTTCCACACCTACCTCAAAATGGCCCCCGACGCAGTGGAGCGCCCCTACGTGGAGCGGGTTCTGGCGCGGATTGCCAAACCGGTCGAGTGATCGGTCATACTCCGTCGCCATGGAGTCTGCGCCGCGCATCCTGTTGGTGGACGATGACCGTAACCTGCGGGAGGTGACGCGGCTGGGGCTGTCGCGCCACCACTTCGAGGTGGTGGCCCTCGCCTCGGGGGAGGAGGCGGTGGCGGCGGTGGAGGGGGAGGGGTTCGATGTGGTGGTCACCGACCTGCGGATGCCGGGGATGGGGGGCATGGAGCTCTTGCGCCGCCTGCAGGCGCGGCTTCCCGCCCTGCCGGTGATCGTTCTCACCGCCTACGGCTCGATCGAGACGGCGGTGGCGGCGATGCAGGCGGGGGCGGTGGACTTCGCCACCAAGCCGGTGGACCAGGAGGCACTGGCGCTGCTGGTGCAGCGAGCGGTGGAGCGTTCCCGCCTGCAGCAGGAGAACGCCGACCTGCGTGCCCAGGTGGCAGCGCAGGGGGGGCAGCCAGGGGTGATTATTGCGTCGCCGGCGATGGAGCGGCTGTTTGACGTGGTGCGGCAGGTGGCGGCGAGCCCCGCGACCATCCTGATCACCGGCGAGTCGGGGAGCGGCAAGGAGGTAGTGGCGCACGCCCTCCACGAGGCGAGCGGCCGCTCTGGCCCCTTCGTGGCGGTGAACTGTGCCGCCCTGCCGGGGGAGCTGTTGGAGAGCGAGCTGTTCGGCCATGAGGCGGGCGCCTTCACCGGTGCCATCGCCGCCCGCCCCGGGCGGATCCGCGCCGCCGACGGCGGCACCCTGCTCCTGGACGAGGTGGGCGAGATGGCGCCGGCGGCCCAGGCGAAGCTCCTGCGCTGCCTGGAGAGCGGCGAGGTCGACCCGGTGGGGGCGACCGTCCCGGTCTCGGTGGACGTGCGGATCATCGCCGCCACCCACGTCGATCTGGCCGAACGGGTCGCCGCCGGTCGCTTTCGCGAGGACCTCTACTACCGCCTCAACGTCATCCCGATCCCGGTGCCGCCCCTGCGGGAGCGGCCGGAGGAGATCGCCCTGCTGGTCGACCACTTCCTCGCCGCCTATGGCGAGGGGCGGCGGTTCACCCTCGCGCCCGCGACGCGCGCCACTCTCCTCCGCTACCGTTGGCCGGGCAACGTGCGTGAGCTGAAGAACCTCTGCCGCCGCCTCGCCCTGCTCGCCGGCAGTACGCGGATCGGCGTCGACGACCTGCCCGAGACGATCCGCGCCCCCGGTGGGGGAGAGGCGGAGACGACCCTCGCGGAGGTCGAGCGCGACGCGGTGGTCCACGCCCTGGAGACCCACGGTTGGAACCAGTCCGCCGCCGCCCGCGCCCTCGGCGTCCCGCGCCACGTCCTGCTCTACCGGATGAAGAAGCACGAGATCCGGCGACCCGAGCGGTCGTGATGGGAAGGGGCCACGGGGCGGCGTAGGAAGCGAAGATGCGCAGAGGGGAGGATGCCGGGAACTCGGCGTCACCGGCGGTCGACAAGGGGGAAAATTGCGGCCCGGAAGGCGAATTTTTTGCCACGGAATCCACGGAAGGGCACGGAAGGGCGAGGGCGCGTGGCGATGGGGAAGAGAACAAGGTGGCGCCTGCCGTGCTTCGAGCAGGAGCGGGGTCCGGGTTTCTCGCTCAACGAAACGGGATCGCTATCGCGATCGGAATCGGGTCTCGCCCCAGGCTCGGATCCCGTCGGCGGACCGGTGTTCAGGACGCCTCGATCTACGATCAGACTCGTGGAGCAGCGGCAGGGGGCCGATTTCGATACCGATACCGATTTCGATTTCGATTTCGATTTCGAGTCGACGATACATGGCCTGTCGCCCCGTGGTGTCATGCACCCCTCCGTCGTGCGATCATCCGCCGCTGCACTGAGCCCATTCTCTTTTCCCTCCCCGGAGTACCCGCGCATGGCCGATGAGCCGAACAAGGTGATCTATTCGATGGTTCGGGTGAGCAAGTCGTACCACGACCGGCCCATCCTCAAGGAGGTCTCCCTCTCCTACTTCTACGGCGCGAAGATCGGCGTCCTCGGCCTCAACGGCACCGGCAAGAGCACCCTGTTGCGGATTCTCGCCGGGGTCGATACCGAGTTCGACGGCGAGACGATCCTGTCGCCGGGGCTCACCGTCGGCCTTCTGGAGCAGGAGCCCCACCTGGACGAGACGAAGACGGTGCGCGAGGTGGTGGAGGAGGGGATGGCGGAGACCGTCGCCCTGATGGCCGAGTTCAACGCCATCAGCGAACGGTTCGCCGAGCCGATGGACGACCAGGCGATGACCGCGCTGATCGAGCACCAGGGGGAGGTGCAGGAGAAGCTCGACGCCCTCGACGCCTGGGACCTCGACGCCCGTCTGGAGCAGGCGATGGACGCCCTGGGCTGCCCCGCGGGCGACGCCTCGGTGGTCCACCTCTCCGGCGGCGAGCGGCGGAGGGTGGCCCTCTGCCGCCTGCTGTTGCAGAAGCCGGACATCCTGTTGCTCGACGAGCCCACCAACCACCTCGACGCGGAGACCGTGGCGTGGCTGGAGCACCACCTGCAGCAGTACTCGGGGACGGTGATCGCGGTCACCCACGATCGCTATTTTCTCGACAACGTCGCCGGCTGGATCCTCGAGCTCGACGGCGGCCGCGGCATCCCGTGGCGCGGCAACTACTCGTCGTGGTTGGAGCAGAAGCAGCTCCGCCTGCAGCAGCAGGAGAAGCGGGAGACGGATCGCCAGCGCACCCTGGCGCGTGAGCTCGAGTGGGTCCGGATGTCGCCGAAGGGGCGGCGGGCGAAGGCGAAGGCGCGGGTCACCGCCTACGAGGAGCTCCTCGCGGACGGCGGCGGCCAGCGTAGCCGCGACTTGGAGATCTACATCCCGCCGGGGCCACGCCTCGGCAACCTGGTGATCGAGGCGGACGGGGTGACCAAGGCGTTCGGCGATCGGCTCCTGGTGGAGGGGATGTCCTTCGCCCTGCCCCCCGGTGGGATCGTCGGGGTGATCGGCCCCAACGGCGCCGGCAAGACGACCCTCTTTCGGATGATCACCGGCGACGACCAGCCGGACGCCGGCACCCTGCGTCTCGGCGACACGGTGAAGCTCGCCTATGTGGAGCAGAGTCGCGCCTCCCTCGACCCGGACCAGACCGTATGGGAGGTGATCTCCGGCGGCGAGGAGACGGTCACCCTCGGCAAGCACGAGGTGAGCTCACGCGCCTACGTCGGGCGGTTCAATTTTTCCGGCAGCGACCAACAGCAGCGGGTCGGGACCCTCTCCGGCGGCCAGCGCAACCGGGTCCATCTGGCGCGGATGCTGAAGAGCGGCGCCAACGTCATCCTCCTGGATGAGCCCACCAACGACCTCGACGTCAACACCATGCGCGCCCTGGAGGAGGGGCTGGAGCAGTTCGGCGGCTGCGCGGTGGTGGTGAGCCACGACCGCTGGTTCCTCGACCGCATCGCTACCCACATGCTCGCCTTCGAAGGAGACAGCCGGGTGGTCTGGTTCGAGGGCAACTACTCCGAGTACGAGGTGGACCGCAAACGCCGCCTCGGCGCCGCGGCGGAGCGCCCGCACCGGATCAAGTACCGCCAGCTCACCCGCGGCTAACGGACCCGATGGCCAGCGAGGCGCGCGGTGATCGCGGCGCGAAGAGGCGCCGCTAGGAGTCTGTCGGACTTTGGCGATCGTCGCGAGG
>CAZRGD010000099.1:0-7868 GCA_964599505.1 uncultured Nitrospirota bacterium
CCCAGATTCATCCCTCATCCTTCCCCCCCCATCCTTCCCCTCCACGGCCCCCCCGGCGGCCAGTGGCGATCAAAGGTCCTCTCTTCGCGCACCGCGTCGAGAAGCGGCTGGGCGAAGCGGCGGATCTCTGCAACGACGCCGAGGAAGTCGGCAGCGTCTACTTGAAGCTGCCCCTTCGCCAGGAAGCCGCTCCAGCGGGTGGCGTGGAGCGGGTCACGGGCGAAGGCGTCGCTTAGCCCCTCGATGGCGTACAGCTCCAGCAGCTCGGCGAAGGGCCGACCCCTCTCTTTGGCGGCACTCTTCAGGCGATCGTGCACCGACTGGACGATACCGCTGCCGCTGGGTGGACTCACTGGAGGGCCTCCAGGTACGGCCGGACGATGGCGCCCACCCGACAGGTCTTCGCCTCTCCCAGCAGCTCGGCCGGTGTGAACACTCGCTCGGTGAGCCCGGTGCGCAGGGCGTCGACGGCGACCTCGATACCGAGGCGGTTGCGGAGCCGGAAACAGTCGGCCACCGCCTTGGCCGCGCCGTAGACCTGTAGCTCGACGCCGTCGCGCTCGTGGATCTCGATCCCCGAGGAGTACATCACACCCGAGAACCAGTAGACCCGTAGCGGCGGCCATTCGAGCCGGGGCCGTGCTGTTCCCTTGGGGAGCGCGATGCTGACCTCGTGCGGGATCTCGGTGGTCAGACCGTGAAAGTGGAGTGCCGAGACCACGGCGATCACTGCTTTCGGGATGCGCGTCGCCACGGTGACGAAGTCGGGCTCGGCGAGCGGCGGCATGTCCGCGAGGCGGTAGACGCCGCGGCTCACGACCTCGAGAACACCGGCATCCCGCAAGGCATAGAGGTCCCGCGGGTGAATCCCAGCCTGCAGGACCTGGGCCGTCCGGAGGACTCCCCCTGCCTGGCGGAACACTTCGCTGATCCTCGCCTCTTGGTGGTGACGACCCATGGCGGGATAAAACTTACATTACTTGAAAATATGTATCTACTACTCTATCCAGCCACTGTCCCTCCCTCTCCTCCCGCGCCTTGACCTCCGGCTGCCGCTTCTTGGAGAGGGCGAGGATCCGGGTCGGCGACTCCCTTACCACGACGAGTAACCGTATTTCTGTTTTTCGTCGAGGATCGACGGTGGACTTTCCGTCAAGGGGTCGAGACGGTCGGCCTGCTCGGTTGCCCAGATGATCCAACGGTGCAGCTCGCTGCCGTCCTTGATTTCTTCACTCCCGGCCGTGGCCGACTCTGTGACGGCCTGGACGTATTGGCGGATGCTCTGGCTGGCGTGCCAGGCGTTCGCCTCCTCTTGTAGCCCTTTGAGGCACTGCTCTTCTTGGCGGATGAGTGGGACCTTGATTGCGCGCTCCCTCTCCCACGCCTCGCGCCTTTCGCACTCCTCTTCACGCCGCTGGCGGTCCGCTGCGAGCCCATCCGCGATCCTCAGTATGGACGCAACGAATGGATTCAAGCAGGTCTCCAACCGTTGCCGCTTACCGTCGGACCAGCGTCGACGGTGGCCATCGTACTGGTGGGTGACGATTTGTAGAAAGAGGCGTGAGGTTGGCTCGTAGCGGTAGAACGGGGTTCTGTAGAACCACGGGTGGCGTTCCTTGGCCCGCCGCTCCTTGGGGGTAGGCTCCCGCTCTTTTCGGTCCACCACCTCCTTGAGCCAGAACTCGACGTGTTCTCCCTCTATCTCGGCGAAGGTTCCGACTCGCTCTTCTTCGTTGAGAATCACCACCCGGTGGGAGCGCTGTTCGAGCCCCCTCACCAGGGCATCCATGATGCGCATGGCGCGATCAACGCTTTCGGGGGAGACGACGACGTTCAGCGCTTGCTTGGCACGGGGTCGGACGAGACCATCTTCACCTTGTTTCGCTTTACGCAGGGATCGGGCCGTCTTCTGCACCAGGGGAAGGGGATCGACGAGTTCTGCAAGGACCTGGATGCGGTGCTCTTCCCGGTCTTCGGCAACGACCGCTTCCCGTATTTCGGGACGGAACCTCTCGTTTTCGTCGGGGGTCCGCTGCCGGATCCAGAAACGGTGGGATGCCCCCTTCCCGAGCGGTGGAAGGGGTGGGCGGCTGACCTTCCTGCCGAGCTGAACTTTGGCCCAGTAGCCGACGCGTGGCCTCGGGATCTGGTGCTTCTTGCAGATCTTGGCCAGTCCCACGTCGGAGAGTCCGTACTCCTTGGCCAGACGCACCATGGGCGTCGACCACACCTGTTCGTAGAGTTCCTCGCGGGAGAGGATGAGGGGACCGTTCGCGTTGCTTTGCATCCGCGTCACAGCAGCGCAGCGGCTCATTCGACGAGGTCGGAGTGTCCGCCGCGGGTGATGATGGTCTTGACCTCGTGGGGGGTGAGGTTCTGGGTTTCGTCTTCCAGCAAGAATTGGCGGGGGACGGACATTGGCTTCCTGATTGCGCCAAAAAGGCGAGCTTTGGCGCAATGGTCGGCGCAAGTAAACACCGTAAGAACGAGGGGTTGCGGAGGTCGATTGCGCCTGCATTGGGGAGAGGTGGCGGTCATATGGCGCAATCTCTTCCTCCCGGCCCGGCATACCACCGGGCGCCGCCCCGCTCTCCCACCTTGTGAATCGCGTCCTCCCGCTTCATCTCCTGAATGAGCCTCTGCACCTTGTCGTGTGAGAGATCGAGCAAGACCTCCTTCAGCTCCCGCAACCGCCTTGAAGATGCGCTGCAGGAGGTCGTGGGTCATGGGAACCAAGCTGGCCCCCGACCGCCCCCCTCATTGGCAAGGGCTGCGCAGCATCGCACCAGCTCGTCGAAGTCGTAGCGCCGCTTTGCCTGCTTGAATTCCAGGTGTTCGTCTTCGGGCTCCTGAAGCCAGGTGGCGAGCTGTTCGAGGGTGGGTGCCGAGAAAACGTCGGCACGGCGGAGGTGGATGCCGACATTTTGTCGGGAGTTGTGATCTTTCCCCGACGTTTCGGACGCCCTCACGCCCCCCCGTCCACCACCTCCGCCATCATCCGCACGATGTCGGACTCGATGGCCTTGAGGTCGGCCTCGATCTCCTCCAGGGGGCGGGGCGGGGCGTACTGGTAGAAGTAGCGGTTGAAGTTGATCTCGTAGCCGACCAGGCCGACCTCGCCGTCCTGGGGGTCGCGTTTGGATTCGTCGATCCAGGCGTCGGGGACGTGGGGCCGTACCTCGCGGTCGAAGAAGTCGTAGATCGACTCGGCCAGGGGAACGCTCTCGGTGTCGCGCAGGGAGGGGTCGGGCTCGGGGTTGCCGTCCTTGTCGGTGCAGACGGCGGCCTCCTCGTTGCGCTCGGAGAGGGCGGCGAGGATCGCCTTGTGGATAGGGGCGGCGTGGCGGTCCACCTCCAGGGTGGAACCGAAGGCGATGCGCTCGGCGTCGCGGGGGGTGAAGTGCTCGCCGGGGTTCTCGTCGAGGGCCTCGTTGAACTAAAGGTCGGCTGATGGCAGACGCCGGGACGGTGGCGGGCCCTACAGGGCGGTGCGCTCGGCTTCTGGAATATCCAGGGCGAGGGCCATGCGCTCGACTTCGGCCAGGTGGCCGGCCTCTTGCCGGGCGAGCTTGTCGAAGTACTCGCGGGCCTCACCGTCGGTGCTCTTCTCGGAGAGCGTCCGGTAGGCGGTCATGGAGGTGTGCTCCATCTCCCTGGCGATACCCAGCACGGTCTTCATGTCGCCATCGAGGAGGGCCTTGAGCTCGTGGTCGGAGACACTGGCGTGGGTGGTGGTTTCCAGGGAATCGAGGAAGGCGGCGGGATCCCACGCCGGCTCGAAGGCGATCTCCTTGGCCATGTTGACCAGCTCCCGGGCGTGGCTCTCCTCCAGTCCCGCCAGCTCGATGAACAGCATGCGCGACGCGTCATCATGGGTGATCTCGCCGGCGACGCGGTAAAAGGCGCGCGCCTTCACCTCGTTGGTCAACGCCTGTTTGAAGATCTCTGCGAGGCCGGTCATTTCTTCCTCCTGTGGAACGAGGTCAAGGTGTGAGTTTCTCAGCCTACACCGCCTGGGAGCCACGGGGGAGGCCGCGGCGCCCTCTGCACGATCGATTGCAAACCAGCCATCCACTCGATAGGATGTGTACGAAACTAAAAGGAGTACACATCATGCGTACCAACATCGTAATCGACGACAAACTCATGGAGGACACGCTCCGTGCCACCGGCCTGAGGACCAAGCGCGAGGCCGTTGAGTTGGGCTTGCGCACCCTGCTGCGGCTCCGCCAGCAGGAAAAGATCCGACATTTCCGCGGCAAACTGCCCTGGGAAGGTGACCTGAATGCGATGAGAATAGACAATTGATCCTTGTCGATTCGAGCGTATGGATCGACTACTTCCGAGGGCGGTCGACGCCCCAGTGCGAACGACTCGACGCCGTGCTGGGAAGTGAGCCACTCGCCATCGGCGACTTGATCCTTACTGAAGTTCTCCAGGGTTTCACCAGGGACAAAGACTTCAATCAGGCCAAGAAGCTGCTGACCTCCTTGATGGTCATCGACCTTGGTGGCCGGGACATCGCCATACAAGCCGCCAAAAATTTTCGTGCCTTGCGGGCCCGCGGAATCACGGTGCGCAAGACGATCGACACGGTAATTGCGACGCGATGCATTGAGAGCGGCTTCACCCTTCTTCACACCGACAGAGACTTCGAACCGTTCGTGACGCACCTGGGCCTGTGCTCCGTGCTTTGACGCGATTGCTGTTGAACGACAATTACTCTGTCCAGTTCGGGTGAGCGTTGTCGCCGACCGGACAAACTAATTGTCGTTCAACAGTTTGGGGCTACGCCTCGTCAGGCGCACCCCGATCCGTCGACGAAATCGGTGCACGCCAGCGGCCCCGATCCCTCTTGCTATTCCGTCTCGATTCCGAGGAAAGGTATGCGATCAAAAGGAGTGGGGGCCCGGCACGGTCGAAGAGGGGACGATGATCGGGGTTGGCCCGAAGATTGCAGTCAACCTATTGAAGTGATCCGAGCCCGACGCGCGCCAGGTATGGAAATGGACAAGACCCTTGAGACCGATCTCGACCCCGACGCCTGGGTCGCCTGTCCCGGGTGTGACGGCCTCGTCCCCAAACCGGCGCTCAAGGTCGGCGAGCGGGCGGTGTGCAGGCAGTGCGGCGGGACGCTGTTCGAACGCAAACGCCACTCGGTCCGTCGCACCCTGGCGGTCGCAATGACCGGCCTGCTGCTGATCGTTCCCGCCGTCCACCTGCCGATCATGGGGATCGTGGCCCAGGGGCGGACGACCGCCGCCACCCTCCTCGGGAGCGTCCGGGTCCTCATCGACAGCCACCAATATTTCGTCGCCACCTGCGTGGTCGTGTTCACCGTCGCCATCCCGATCGTCCGCCTCCTGACGATCGTCTACGTGCTGCTGCGCATCCGCCTGCACGCGGCGGATCACCGCCTCCCCCACCTCTTTCGCATCTACAACGAGCTGGAGGCGTGGGCGATGTTGCATGTCTTCATGCTCGCCGTCGTGGTCGCCGTGTACAAGCTGCGGGCGGATGCGGAGCTCGCCTTCGGCCCCGGCCTCGTCGCCTTTGTCCTCCTCCTCCTCTGCGCGACCCTGACCTCCAGGACCCTCGACGAGGAGGTCATCTGGGAACAGCTGGAGAACGGTCATGCACCCCATGACCGCTAGCCCGCATCTCTCACCACGCTTCGTCGCGAGGCGGTGCGAGGGTGCTCTCGAGCTAGGCGCGCGACAGATCGGGCGCGCAGGCGTACTTGTGGGTACGTCGAGCACCCGATCCGAGCGCAACGCCGCAGATGCGTGGCCTCGCGCCGCCGCAGCAGGAGGGGGGTGAGAGATGCGGGCGATTCAAGCAGGGCTCGTGCCCTGCCCCGCCTGCCACAAGCTCAACCGGGCGCCCGCGAACGGTCAGGGCCGGTGTCGCCGGTGTGGCGCCCACATCGCCGGCCGAAAGCAGGCAAGCGTCCAGCGCACCTGGGCGTGGACGGTGGCGGCGATGATCGCCTTCATCCCGGCGAACGTCCTGCCGATCATGACCGTGGTGCGTTTCGGCCACGGCCACCCGGACACCATCTTGTCGGGGATCCGCACCCTGATGCAGATGGGGATGGCGCCGGTGGCGATGATCGTCTTCATGGCCAGCGTGGTGATCCCCCTGGGGAAGATCGTCGGCCTGGTCATCCTCCTGGTGAGCGTCCAGCGCCGCTCTCCGATCAAGCCGCGCCACAAGGGGATGCTCTACCACATGCTCCACGTCCTCGGGCCATGGTCGATGCTCGACATCTTCGTGGTCGCCCTGATGGTGGCGGTGGTGCGCCTCGGCTTCATCACCTCGGTGGAGGCGGGTCCCGGTGCCGCCGCCTTCGCCGTCCTGGTGATCCTTACCCTGATGGCGACGGAGAGCTTCGATCCGCGCCTGATCTGGGATCAGGCGGAGCCCCACGGAGACAATGACGATGGGCGATGAGCCGACTCCAAACCCGGCACCAACCCCGGCTCCGGCTCCGGCGCACGACCACGACCACGACCACGGCGAGGCGCACGATCACCCGGCGGAGGCGGCGCAGGTCGTGGTAAAGCCACGCTTGCCGATCTCCGCGGTCTGGCTGGTGCCGCTGATCGCCCTCGGCTTCGGGGCGTGGCTCGCCTACACCGCGTATGTGGAGAAGGGGGTCCAGGTCTCCCTCCGCTTCACCTCGGCGGACGGCATCATCCCGGACAAGACCGAGGTCCGCTACAAGGGGGTCACGGTCGGCAAGGTGACCTCGGTCACCCTCGATCCGCACTTCGACGGGGTGAACGTGGCGGTGGAGATGGTGCCGCAGACGCGCCCCTTCCTCACCAACCTCACCCGCTTCTGGCGGGTGAGCGCCCAGGTGTCGGTGACCGGGGTGTCGGAAGCTGCAGACGCTGCTCTCCGGCGACTACATCGGCGTGCGCCTCGACAAGGAACGCGAGGGCAAGCCGCGGCGGGCGTTCATCGCCCTCAAGGGGCCGCCGCCCCTGCCCCCGTCGTCACCCGGCCTCCACCTGGTCTTGCTCGCCGACGAGCTCGGCTCGGTCTCCTACAACACCAAGCTGTTCCACAAGGGGATGGCGGCGGGCCACGTGACCCGCTACGCCTTTGATGCGGCGCTCGGGAAGGTGCGGATCAACGTGGTGATCGACCGCGACCACGTCGCCCTGGTGGGGCGCGCGACCCACTTCTGGAACTCCAGCGGCATCGAGGTGAGCGGTGGGATCGGCGGGGTCACGATTCGCAGCCAGTCGCTCACCTCGCTGCTGGCCGGGGGGATCGCCTTCGACTCCCCGTCGTCCGACGGTGTCGGCGAGCCGGTGGAGAGCGGCACGGAGTTTCCCCTCGCCGGGAGCTTCGACGAGGCGCGCATGGGACGCACCATCCGCCTCACCCTGGACCGTGACACCGGGGTCCACGAGGGGACGCGCATTCGCTACCAGGGGGTGGAGATCGGCCGCGTCATGGCTATCGACCGGATCGACATGGCCACCGCGACCCTCTACGCGACCGCTGGGATCGACCCGCGCTTCGCGCCGTACCTCTCAGACCAGACCCGCTTCTACATGGTCGCGCCGAAGATCTCCCTCTCGGGCATCCATCATCTCGACGCCCTGGTGGGCGGGCCGTACATCACCCTGCGACCGAAGGTGGGGAAGCCGCGCGCCGAGTTCCGGGTCCTTGGCCACGAGCCGCCCGTCGACGCCGCGGCACCGGGCCTCCACCTGACCCTGCGCGCCCGCGAGGCCACCTCCCTGCGGCGCGGCCCCCCGAACCGCCACCACGGCCTCAAGGTGGGCGCGGGGCAGGGGGGCGCCCGGACAGCCGCAGGGGAGACCGGACGCGAGGGCGCCAGGGCGACCCAC
>CAZRGD010000100.1:0-7807 GCA_964599505.1 uncultured Nitrospirota bacterium
GGTGGAATGAGAGAGCAAACCAGGCCTTGAAGGCCGGTCCTCGCGCAGAGACGCCGAGACGCAGAGGGAGGGGGCAGGCGTCGTCGGCGGTGCAAAACAGTGGGGGCGTGGCCCGGAAGACCAATTTCTAGATCGAGCCGCAAATGGGGCGCGAATGGACGCGAGTGGTGGGTGGCGACCGCTTGGTGTCACTGGTGCCGCCAACGCCTTCGCAGCAGCTCGGAAGGCGGTTTTCACCACAGAGGCCGCAGAGGACGCAGAGGGGTGGTGGGCCAGGGGGCAGGCGTCACTGGTGGGGGCAATCGGCGCGCAACGGCCTGGAAGGCGATTTTTTAGCCACGGAAACCACGGAAGGGCACGGAAATTGGGGGCTCCCGTTGGGTTGAGCGAGCGACCCGGACTCCGTTCCTACTCGAAACACGGTAGGCGCCACCTCGTTCTCCTTCCCTCCGCCGCGCGCTCTCGCCCCTTCCGTGCCCTTCCGTGGATTCCGTGGCCAATTCCCTGCCGGGCGGCAAGGGATCCGGAGGTGACGCGATCGCCGCCACAGCCCGTCCTTAGCCCATTGCGGCTCCGACACCGCTCTCGCTTTTCACTCTGTGGGTGAACGGGCGCCACCGCGGGAGAAATGGCATCCCCCACGGAGGATCGTGCCGGATTGTGGGTTCACGGGTAGGAGCGAGCTCCTGCTCGCGAACCGCGCCGTAGGCGCGGCAGGCCCCCCGATCTCAAGATGGGGCCTGTTTCGCCGGCGGGAGCCGGCTCCTACTTGCCCATAAAGTAGAACCAGCCGCCCTTCTGGTCCTGGTACTCGCCGTCGGCGTCGCGGCGTTGCCACTGCTGGGTCTCGACGTTGCGGCTTTGCCACAGGTCTTGCTGCATCCGGTGCGGATCGGCGTTCCAGTCGAGGTAGTCGCGGGCGAAGAAGGTGCCCATGTAGTTGAAGGCGACCATCATGAAGGCGGCGTAGTAGAGGACCAGCCACCACGGTACCTTGCTCCCCTGGTAGCCGATGGTGTCCTGCGTGTGCTCTTCGCGCATGAGTCTTCTCCCGATGGCGTAGGGTTATCCGTGGTAGAGGATGGTGCCGGTGCGCTTGTGCTCCGCGTCGAGCTCCGCCTCGTGCTCCAGCAGCCAGTACTTGGGCCCTTCGACATCCCGGTAGTGGCCCTGAAGGTAGGACCAGATGAACAGGAAGAGGTAGCCGATCGCCACCACGATGTAGATGGAGACGGAGATCATGGCGAACCCCTGGATGTCGTTGGCGAGCATCGTGCGGATGAACTCGATGAGCTTGTAGCAGAAGCCCATCCCGGAACACACGACCACCAGGATCGCGAACCAGGTGAGCGCCCGACTGTCACGAATTCGTGGTGCGTTCATTGCCGTGCCCCCGCTGCGTTGATGTTATAGAGCGTGGCGGGGTACTCCTCTAACCAACTCCCGAGCCACTGAACAAAGGTGACGATCGCGATCCCCCGCTCATTCGGCACGTAGCGGTCCGGCTCCGCCGCGGTGGGGGCGGCCTCGTAGAACCACGGGTAGCGCGGCATCACCGAGGTGGGGGCGATGTCGGGTGGGTTCCAGAAGTGGGCGACGTGCCAGTCGTTGGTGTGCTTGCCGTGCTCGCGGATCAGGTCCGGTCCGACGCGGCGGGTTCCGAAGAGCTGCGGGAACTCGAGGGCGTTGGCGTACTCCTCGGACACGGAGACGGGACCAAAGCGGATCGACTCGTTGGAGACCGGACGGACGTACTGCGAGTGGCAGTGCCAGCACGCCTCGGCGATGTAGGTGTCGCGGCCCAGGCGCAGCGCCTTGGCGTAGGAGACCGGGGTCACCCCCGCCGGGTAGTACTTCTTGAAGGAGTCGGGAAACATCTTCGCGAGCTGTCCGAACTCCGGGATCATCTCCTGGCTGATCTGCTCCAGGGGCTGGTAGGGGATGTCGCGCATGTGCTCGAAGGGGAGCCACGCCATGACGAAGACGGAGAAGCCGAAGAAGGCGACTCCAGCGATGAGAAAGACTGTCGAAAACCGTTCCATCTTTCCTCCCTCCTTAGGCCGCCTGCGGGGCCGTGACGTAGAGTCGTGAGCGTGCCCCACGGGCGGTCATCCACATGTTGTAGGCAAAGATGAACTGGCCGACGATGATCATCGTCCCGGAGACGGTACGCACCATCCAGAAGGGCGCCGAGGAGACGAGCGACTGGACCCACGGGGAGAGCGCCTGCCACTCGTACCCCTGGATGAGGCCGGCGATGATCAGGTCCCAGAACATGATGAACATGCCCAGCGCGGTGAGCCAGAAGTGCCAGTGGTTCAGACGCGGGTTGTACCACTCGTTGCCGGTGAGCTTGGGCCACAGGTGGACCATCATCCCGAGGACCCAGAAGCCGAAGACGCCGAACATCACCAGGTGCGAGTGGCCCACCACCCAGTCGGTGAAGTGGATGATCTTCTGCACCGTCAGGGTCACCTGCACGGCGCACTGGAGGCAGGTGGTGAAGTAGAAGATCATCCCGGTGTAGAACCAGCGGATCGGCAGGCTATCGCGCAGGAACTGGCCCGAGCCGACGATGGTGGCGAAGAAGTTGACCACCACCGTGGTCACCACCACCTCCACCGCGATGGTGGAGATCACCGCCCCGTACTGGGCGTACATGGGGATCGGCGACCAGAGGAAGTGGTGCACGCCGTTGAGGGGATAGAAGAAGGCCAGGGCCCAGAAGCCGATGAGCGACAGGCCGTGGGACCAGATCGGCTTCTTCAGGATCAGCGGCACAAAGTAGTACATCAGCCCCCACCCCATGGGGGTGACGAAGAGGCCCACGAGGTCGTGAATGAAGAGCCCGGTGACCGCGGCGCCCGCGGCGCCGGGGAGGAAGTACTCGGGGAAGAAGTTGCCCATCACGTAGGTGAGCGCGGTCCACACGAAGCCGGCGGAGAAGTACCAGAGGCTCACGTACATCGCCTTCGACTTCGACAGGATGATCGGGGTGTAGAAGTTGATGGAGACCAGCAGGAAGCCCACCACCACCAGGATGTCCACCGGCGCCCAGTTCATGTCGGTCAGGTTGAAGGCGCCGGGGCGGAAACCGGTGGGGGTCTCGCCCCACTCGAGCGCCTGGGCGTGGCCCGCCAGGATGCCGGTGAAGGCGAGGACCACGATCGCCTGCCAGACCCAGAAGAGGACCCAGCTAAACCGTTTGAAGAGGAGCGGCCGGCCGGTGAGGCGGGGGATCGCCCAGGAGAGGCCGCCGAGGAGGCCGTTCACCAGGAAGCCGTAGGCGATGAGGTTGGTGTGGATCATCCGCACCCGTCCCGGCGACATCCACTCGGTCTTCGGGAAGGGGTAGGCCTGGAGGAACTGGAGCGAGAAGAAAAACCCGCCCATGATCGAGGTCAGAAACCAGACCATGGCGGCGACGAAAAACGCCTTGACCAGCCCCTCGTCCACCAGGGGACGTGTTGCAGCGTGGGACGACATGACTCCTCCTTGATACGGCGATGCTCTTCGCGGGCGTGGTGGGGTTACTTCGCGCCGTTGCCGCGCAGCGAAATGATGTACGAGACGAGATGCCAGCGGTCCTCACTGTTGGGCAGCGAGTCGTAGTAGCTCGGCATCGGGGTTCCATCGAGGCCGGTGGAGAAGGTGCGGTAGATGTCCTTCAATCCGGGGCCGCCCTTGAGGACGCCGGCGGTGAAGTCAAAGGGGACGATGTGGCGCCCCTTATCGTCGGTGAGGGTGGGGGCCGAGGGGCCGTCGCCGTGGCCCGTCTCGCCGTGGCAGTTGTAGCAGCGCATCAGGCCATAGAGCTCCTTGCCGCGCGCCACCGACTCGGGATCACCCACGAACTCGGGCGGCTCGGGGATGAAGATCGGCGGCTCGTACTCGTCCGGGTCGGACCACCGGTCGGAGAAGGTCTTGATGTACTGGATGACCGCCACCTTCTCGGACTCCGGCATCAGAAACCACGCCGGCATCGAGCTACGAAAGACGCCGCGGCTGATCGTCCGGTGGATGTCCTCGTCGGTGGGCAGGGTTCCCGAGGGGGTGGTGCGGAACTTGAAAGCGGCGCGGGTGAAATCGCGCGGCCTCGGGTCGAGCCAGTGGGCCGCCACCCCCTCACCATTGCCCTTGGCGCCGTGGCAACCAATACAGTAGCGCTCGTACACCTGCTTACCCTGGCGGACGAGCTGTGGCTGGTTGAGGGCGGCCGCCAGCTTCGACGGGTCGAAATCCTCATCATCGTCTTGCGCAAGTGCGGGCAGCGCCGCGATGAGCAGGGCGGCGCACACAGCCCCGCCCACGATCCATGGCCTGAACACCATCGGCTCCTCCTCTAGAAACTCGGGGGCCGAGCCGGTCGCTCCCTCGCGACCCGGCCATTCCCCCTTACAGTGGCTTGCCTGACCCTGTTCGGACGACCGTCCGAACAGGGCGCGAAGTGTGCCCACGGTCGATTTGATTTGCAAGCATCTCCATATTGTTTGTTTCTTTTGGGTGTTTAGCGGGTTGGTTGTTTTCCTCAACCATCCACGACGGCATCCGAGGCGCAACAGAGGAGGGGAGATCCCTGGCAGGAGAGACACGCCTTCGTGTCCTTCGTGGTTTTGTCTGTATGGGCAAACGGACCGGACGATAATGGGGAGAATGGGGCCGCTTGTCCGGGGGAGCCGGCGTGTGCGACGGTCGGCGATGCACCTCGCCGAGGCGGCCACCCTCACCACCCTCGGGCTCACCGGGTCGGTCCATTGTCTCGGGATGTGCGGCGGCTTTCCCCTGGCGGTGGACCAGGGGAGCCGCGGCTGGCGGCGGCTCGCGCCACAGCTCCTGTACCACCTGGGGAAGACCACCTCGTACCTCTTCCTCGGGGCGTGGGCCGGGTGGGCGGGCTTCATGCTCCACCGTGTCCTCCCGGGGCGTATCGCCGCCACCACCCTGGCGGCGGTGGCGGCGGTGCTGATGGCGGCGATCGCTCTGCAGATCCTCGGCCTCTGGCGGCTGCCCGCGGCGACCGCTTTGGTACGCCTCTTCCGCGAGGTGGCGGCGCCGGTCCTGGCGCTGGCGCCGGCGCCGCGCGGTCTGCTTATCGGGGTGGTGAACGGCTTCCTCCCGTGTCCCCTGGTCTACGCCTTCGTCGCCCAAGCGGCACGCACCGCGCGGTTCACCGACGCCCTGGCCACCATGGGGATCCTCGGGCTCACCTCGTTTCCCGTCCTTGCCGCCACCGTGATCGTCGGCCGTCCCCTTAGCGGCCGTCTGGGTGCGCAAGCCTACCGGTTGCTCGGTATCCTCCTTCTCCTCTTTGCCCTCTACACCGCCTGGCGCGGTCTCGCCCCGTGGCTCGGGATGGAGCACCACCACCCCATGCACATGCCGATGGGGTGACGGGAGGGGGCAAAACCACGAAGCGCACGAAGGCTACGGAGGGGTGAGACAGGGGCGGTCTGGGGTCACCGGCGCTCGTCTCGGAGCTCGACTCGGCCTGGAAGGCAGGGCTCGCGCAGGGACAGAGGGGGGATGAGGGAGGGCAAGCGGTCTCGCCGTGCCTGACACCGGTGACCACGTTCCCCTCGTATACTTCGTGGTTTTGTTCCTGGCACGGTAGAGTTGTCGTCATGGTCGGCAAGGTCGAGACGGGTGCGGGGCGCCGCGTGGTGGTGGTGGACGATGAGCCGTCCCTGCGCTGGGTGGTGAAGACCGGCCTCGGTCGCGCGGGGTATGCGGTCGAGGAGGCGGAGGATGCCCATCGCGGCTTGGCGTTGCTGCGCCAGGGACCCGCCTTCGCGGTGATCCTCGACATCAACCTGCCGGGGATGAGCGGCCTGGAGGCGATCGACGAGGTCAAGCGGCTCTGCCCGGAGGCGGCGGTGGTGGTGATCACCGCTCAGGACTCGATGGCGAACGCGATCGAGGCGATGCGCAAGGGGGCGGTCGACTATCTCACCAAGCCGTTTGATCTGGAGGAGCTCCTCTTGGTTCTGGAGAAGGCGGGGGAGCGGCGGGCGTTGGAGGACGAGGTGCGGAGCCTGCGCCGGGTCCACGACGATCCGCGCCAGGAGATGGCGGGGGCGGCGCCGGTGATGCGCGATCTGTTCAAGCGGATCGGCCAGGTGGCGGCGCGCGAGACGACGGTCCTGATCCGCGGCGAGAGTGGTACCGGCAAGGAGCTGGTGGCCCGCGCGATCCACTTCCACAGCGGCCGGCGCGGCGGCCCCTTCGTGGCGGTGAATTGCTCGGCAATTCCGGCGGAGCTGTTGGAGAGCGAGCTCTTCGGCCACGAGAAGGGCGCCTTCACCGGCGCGGTCAGGCGCAAGCGTGGCCGCTTCGAGCGTGCCGACGGCGGCTCCCTTTTCCTCGACGAGATCGGCGACATGGCGCCGGCGTTGCAGACCCGCATCCTCCGTGCCTTGCAGGAGCGCGAGGTGGAGCCGGTGGGCGGTGAGCGCACGGTGGCGGTGGACGTGCGGATCCTCGCGGCCACCAACGTCGATCTGGAGCGGGCGGTGGCCGAGGGCCGCTTCCGCGAGGACCTCTACTACCGCCTCAACGTGGTCACCCTCACCCTCCCGCCCCTGCGCGAGCGGCGGGAGGATATCCCGCTCCTGGCGAGCCACTTCATCGCCCGCGGTAACGACGAGCTGGGCATGGCGATCGACGGGATCAGCGAGCGCGCCCTGGCGCGTCTGGCCGCCCACGACTGGCCGGGGAACGTGCGCGAGCTGGAGAACTGCATCAAGCGGGCGATGGTCCTGGCGCGCGGTACGGTCCTCGGGGTGGAGGAGATCGATGCCGGCGGCCTGGCGGTGGCGCCGGCAGAGGCGGCGGGGCTGGCCGGGGCGGTGCTTCCGCACCTGCGGCAGATGGTGGAGGAGGTGGCGGTGGGCGCGGAGGGTGATCTCTACCGGCGGGTGGTCGCCGAGGTCGAGCGGCCGCTCCTGCGCCTGGCCCTGGAGCGCTCGGGCAACAACCAACTCCAGGCGGCGCGGATGCTGGGGATCAATCGCAACACCTTGCGCAAGAAGCTACGTGAGGAGTAGGGGAGCTCGCTGCGCAAACCCGCGTAGCGCGCGGGTTTGCGGATGGATGACCTCCACACTCTTGCTTGACACCCCGACAAAACCGCCCCTACGCTCCGGCCGTTCTTCTCGCATTTCACCCCACACTCGTAGGAGGAGCGGATGACCAAGGCAGAGCTCATTGAGGCAATCGCGAAGCAGGCGGATCTCTCCAAGGCGGACTCGGGTCGGGCACTCGATGCCCTGATCGAGACGGTGACCAAGACGTTGCGCAAGGGGAACAAGGTCTCCCTCGTCGGCTTCGGCACCTTCTCGGTGACCAAGCGGCCGCGGCGCAAGGGGCGCAACCCGCAGACCGGCGAGCAGATCTGGATCTCGGCGCGCAAGGTGCCGAAGTTCGCCGCCGGCAAAACGTTGAAGGACAAGATCGCCAAGAAATAGTGAGCGGCCGGCCCGCTTCACGGGTTAGGGTGACAAACAAGGCGATCGGCCCGGCTTTGCGGGTCGGTCGCCTTGACACGTCGGGGGGCGCTCCGAAGAATGCCGCCCCTCATAGGCCCCACGGAATAGGCGCGTAGCTCAGGGGGAGAGCGCTACCCTGACACGGTAGAGGTCGGCGGTTCGAAACCGCCCGCGCCTACCAGGGAGGCTGGCGGGATGTGGGTTGTAGTGAGGTGGCGGTGGAGGTGAGTCGGATGGACGCGGAACGATGAACATGAGGGGCTAGGGATTAGGGACTAGGAGCCTGTCGGACTTATGCACGATCTACTACGGAAAAGCGGATC
>CAZRGD010000101.1:0-7771 GCA_964599505.1 uncultured Nitrospirota bacterium
CCCCTCCTCCCCCTCCTCCTCACTGCCGCCGCTCTTCTCCTCTCACCGCGCGCCGCGCATCAGGACCACTCGCCGAGGAAGTCGTAGGAGAGCTGGCGATGGTGCTTGATCGACAGGAGGTCGAGAGTTTCACCGTGCACGGCGTAGAGGAGGATGTAGTCGTCGGCGATGTACTCGCGGATCTCGGTCGTCTCCCCGATCCGTTCTCGCAGCATCCGATGGCGCGCCGCCCCCTCGACGGAGGCGGGGCGACAGGCGAGGAAATCTCTCCCCATCCGGGGAAAGCGCCGCAGATTAGGAATTACCTCGTCGAAGAGCCGCTCCACCAGACCACCGAAGGCGGCCTCTGCGTCCTGCTCGCGGAGGAAGAGCTCGATGGCGTCGAGGTTGCGGGTGAAGTGACGGGTGACACGAACCCGATACCGACTCATCTCCCCTTCCGGTAGCGGGCCTGGACCTCCGCCGCCTCCTCCAGGCGACCCGCCTCCACGTCGTCCCACCCGGCGGCCGCCTCATCCAGCAGGGTGAGGTGGATGTGCTCCCGCTCCAGCCGGTGATAGTGGTCGAGGCGACGGGCGTCGATCAGCGCCACGTAGCTCTCCCCGTTGCGGGTGATGATCTTCTCCCTGCCGCTCCGTACCTCCTCCGCGAGCTCGGTGAGCCGGGGCCGGAGCTGGCTCAGGGGGACGATGTCCTTCGTGGTGATGGTCATGGCGGAATTCCTGTATAGATAATTGTATGTATACATTAAGATATCCGTATCTATATGGCAAGCTCGCGACTTCACTACCCCCTGTGTGGGTCCAGGTCGGCGTCATGGGTGCGTAAGGGGAGAGGGGAAGCGCCTGGAAGGGGGAAAAACCACGAAGGACACGAAGGCCGCCATCGTGAGTGCTTTGGTGCTTTGGGGTCACCCATTAGCGGTACCTGTCAAGCAGCCAGACGCAGGCTCTGGGGTCACAGGCTCTGGGGTCAGGCACCCACGGAGTGAAGCAGCCGGAGGGCCATCGAAATCGGGATCGGGATCGGATCTCGTCCCAGACCCTGCTCCCGCCGGTCGACCGGTGGTCGGGACGCCCCCGGCAGCGATCTGTAACTGTGGCCAAGCGGTCGGGGTCCGATTTCGATCCCGATAGCGATCCCGATTTGGAACCGGCGATTCCGGATGGAGTCGACGCCGATTGCCCACCGTCGGCGCCGCGTGGTTAAGTTCTGAGTCGCCGTCGCCGAGAGGTGAGGGGTCGCAGCACGTCTTGTTCACTACAAGAGGACCGATCGGCTTGGACCCAGACCCTGCGGGGCTCATCCTCTTCGCCCTTTCGGCGTTGCTCTTCGCGGAGAACATTCTTCTGCGTTGCCGCCGTCGGGTGGCCGCTGCGACGCCGACGCCCTCCGTGGAGGCGGCGACCCACCACGCGATGGAGCTCGTGATCACGGTCACGGCGGTGGTCGCGGCGCTGGCCGTCGGGGGAGTGTTGGGCGACGGCGTGCATCCGTTACGCCTCGGTCTCGCCCTCGTGGCGGTGGCGCTGGTACGAGACCCGCTCCCCCTACGGGTGAGCGCACGCCTCTCCGAGTCCACCTGCGGCCGGGTCACCCGCCTGGGTGATCTCTGTCTCGTCCCCCTCCTCGCCGCCATCCCCCTCGGCCGCTGGCTACGGCGGGAGATGCCGGAACCGCGGCCCGCGACGGCAGAGGAGGAGTCGGACGACACGATCCGTGAGCTGCTGCACAACGTCTACGACTTCGGGGACACCCGGGTGCGTGAGGTGATGACCCCGCGGCCGGACATCTTCACCCTGCCGGTGGAGCTGGAGCCGGAGCAGATCGTCCCGGAGCTGCTGCGCGGCCACTTCTCGCGGGTGCCGGTGATCGACGGCGACCTCGACCACGTGGTGGGGATCGTCTACGCCAAGGACCTCCTCGCCGCCGGCCACGACCCCCTTCCGCCCCTCGGCGAGCTGGTCCAACCCCCCCTCTTCGTCCCCGAGACCCGCGCCATCGACGAGCTCCTGCGTGACTTCCAGCGCAGCCACGTTCACATCGCCATCGTCGCCGATGAGCACGGCACCACCTCGGGGTTGGTGTGCATGGAGGATATCCTGCGCGAGCTGGTGGGCGAGCTCGGCGAGGGCGGGGAGGAGCGGACCATCGTGCCTCTCGGCGACGGCTGTTTTCGCGTCTCGGCGATGACCGCGCCGGAGGCGTTCAACGACGCCTTCGCCACCCACATCGAGGGCGACGACTTCGAGAGCCTCGGCGGCTACGTCATCCACCGCCTCGACCACTTCCCGTCGGTGGGCGAGCGGGTCGAGGTGGAGGGGGTGGAGATCGTGGTAACCAAGGTGGAGGGGCTGCGCGTCGTTACCGTCGAGGTCACCGCACCGTCGACGCGCGGGGTGAATGCGTGATCGTGCTGACGTTCCTACTGGCGGCGGTCGCGTGCGCGGCGCTGGCGGCGCTCCTCGCCCTCGGCCGCCTCGATCACCACCTGGCGGTGGTGAACAAGATCGACCTGCAGCACGCCGCCGCCGAGGTCCCCGCGGTGGCACCGCTGCTCACCGCCCTGAAGGAGCCTGTTGCCCTGGAGGCGACCCTCCGCTTGGCGCAGGTCCCCCTCCTGGCGGTGGGGCTCGCCGCCCTCTTCTCGATCCTGCCCGCGGCGGGCACGGTACGCGCCGGGGCCCTGGTGGCCCTGGCGGTGACAGGGGTAGTGGCCGCCGCCATGAGCCGCCGCGGTGGGCCGGCGCGCGCCGTCGCCGAGCTGCCCCGCTTCGCCGCCGCCCTCGCGCCGCTGTGGCCGGTGGTCTCCTCGCTCCAGCGAGTCGAACGCCTCCTCGCCGGCAGCCGCGCACACGACCGCCACCTCGTCTACCTCAACCACGAAGAGCTCGAATCCCTACGCGATCTCGACCGTTTCCGCCGCGAGGAGACCCCGGACGAGGAGGAGATGATCGGCCGCATCTTCGATCTGAAGGAGACCGAGGTGAGCCAGATCATGGTCCCGATCGTCGACGTGGTCGCCCTGGAGGAGGACCAATCCGTGACCGAGGCGGTGCAGACGGTGAACCGCACCCGCTTCTCCCGCCTGCCGGTCTTTCGCCACCGGATCTACAACATCGTCGGTATCCTCAACGCCTTCGATCTCCTCGCCGGCGGTGACGGTAAGCGGGAGGTGGGCGAGCTGACCCAGCCGCCGCTGTATGTGCCGGAGACGATGACCGCCGAGCTCCTCCTCGACTCGTTGCGCGAACGGCAGATCCACGTGGCGGTGGTGGTGGACGAGTACGGCGGCGCCACCGGCATCGTCACCGCCGAGGATGTGATCGAGGAGCTGGTGGGTGAGATCACCGACGAGCACGATGTCGAGGCGACGCCGCTCATCACGCCACTGGCCGACGGAGGCTGGCGGGTGGAGGCGCGGCTCACCCTCGATGAGCTGGAGGAGGCGACGGAGATCGAGCTGATCAGCCACCAGTACGACACGGTGGCCGGCTTCTTGTTGGAGCAGTTTCACCGCATCCCGGCCGAGGGTGAGCGCTTGCAGCTCCCGGAGCTGCGCATCACCATTCGCGCCGCCAGCGAGCGGGAGATCCGCACGGTAGAGATCCAGCCCACCGTGCAGTGAGTCCCCCGCTACAGGCAGGGGGCAAAACCACGAAGGGCACGAAGGACACGAAGCGATGCACGCAGCAGGGGACAGCATGTCTGGCAGGCGGATCGCGCGCCGAGGCGCAGAGGCGCCGGCGCGGACTGGTCACCATGGATCGTCGCGAGGGGGTGCCAAGGTGCAGAGGTGCTGGCCGACCCGTGGGAGGAGCGAGCCATGCGCGTGATCGTCGCCGGTGCCGGTGAAGTCGGGTTCAACATCGCCCGCTGGCTGTCGCGCAACGGCCACTCGGTTACCCTCATCGACGTCGATGCAAGCCGCGTCACCCGCGCCGGTGAGCTCCTCGACATCCAGGGGGTGGTGGGGAAGTGCAGCGTGCCGGCAGTTCTCGGTGACGCCGGCGCGG
Organism: uncultured Nitrospirota bacterium; assembly: GCA_964599505.1. Taxonomy (GTDB): domain Bacteria; phylum CG2-30-53-67; class CG2-30-53-67; order CG2-30-70-394; family CG2-30-70-394; genus CG2-30-70-394. Next base: position 4,017 of record CAZRGD010000101.1, read on the forward strand.
AGGAGGCGGAGATCCTGGTCGCGGTGACCGACTCGGACGAGGTGAACATGACCGCCTGTCTGATCGCCGGCCACCGCTTCGGCGTGCCCCACAAGGTGGCGCGCATCCGCGAGGTGGGGTACGCGGAGGTGGGCGAGCTGCTCGCCTCGGAGACGGTGGGGATCGACCTGGTGATCCACCCCGAGATGGAGGTGGCCGGCCGCCTCCAGCGACTCATCGACTTCCCTGCCGCGACCGACGTCTTGGAGTTCGGCGACGGCACCCTGCGGCTCGCGGCCTTCCACCTTAATGCCGACTCCCCCCTCGTGGGTCAGCCCCTGGAGCGCAGCTTCCCGCCACGGGCCGAGGCACGGGTCTTGGTGTGCGCGGTCCTGCGTGACGGCCGGGTGCTCATCCCGCGCGGCGCCGATCGCCTCCACGCCGACGACCAGATCTACCTTCTGGGTCGCCCTGGCGACCTCGAGGTGCGCCTCCCCGAGGTCGGGCTCGCCGGACCACCCATCACCCACGTGGTGATCGGCGGCGGTAGCCAGGTGGCCGAGACCGTGGCGCGCAACCTGGAGGGAAGTGGCATCACGGTAAAGATCATCGAGCCGGACGAGAAGCGGTGCGGAGTCCTCTCGGAGGCGCTCGCCCACGCCATCGTCCTGCGCGGCGAGCTCACCGACGTCGACCTCATGCGTGAGGAGAACGTCGGGAGCTGCGACCTCTTCCTGGCGGTGAGCAACGATGAGGAGGACAACATGCTCACCTCGATGCTCGCCCGCCGGCTCGGGGCACGGAAGGTCTTTTGTCTCCTCAACCGACCCGAGTACGTGCCCCTGGCGCCGTCGCTCGGGATCGATGCGGCGCTCAGCCCACGCATGTCCACCGTCGGTGCGGTGTTGCGCTTCATCCGCAAGGGGAAGGTCCTGGCGGTGGATCAGCTCGTCGAGGACCAGGCGGAGATCATGGAGGCGGTGGCGATCACCGGCTCCGACCTCGTGGGCACCCCCCTCTCCGAGGTGAAGTTTCCCAAGGGGGCGATCGTCGGCGCTATCCTCCACGATGGCGAGTCCAGAATCGCCACCGGGAGCGACGTGGTAGAGGAGGACGATCGGGTGGTGATCGTGGCGCTGAAAAAGGCGGTGAAAAAGGTGGAGAAGGCGCTGCAGATGAAGGCGACGGCGTGGTAGGGGCGCGCTGCGCGCGCCCCAGGGGCTGGGGGCTAGGGGTCAGGGACTAGGGAAGGTCGGCCCTCCGGGCCGGATATCTGTTTCGTCGAATCGAGGAGTCAGGTACATGGACACAGCTCCATGAGAGGAAACACTCCCCGCTCACGACCCTGTGTCGCAGGTGTGCAGTGCCCCATGGACCGCCACCCCAACCAGGGACCAGCTCCTGGCATCCGCACGGATACGACGGAAGTCTCGCCTCACCGCCAACCTGACATCAGCGCCGGCCCCAGGCCGGCACCACCCCTAGCCCCTAACTCCTAGCCCCTGGGGTGCGCGCAGCGCGCCAACCATGCTCCAGTTCGCCACCATCTTTCGCATCCTCGGCGTCATGTCGGCCTTCTTCGGGCTGGCGATGGCGGTGCCGTGGGCGTACGGCCACCTCACCGGTGACCCGTCGGCCGCCGGCCTCGGGATCGCCGCGGCGTGCGGCCTCGGCCTCGCCCTCATCCTCCTGGTGACCACCCCGAAGGAGGCACGGGAGATCTCCCACCGCGAGGGGTTTCTCATCGTCACCCTCACCTGGCTCCTGGCCGCCACCCTGGGGGCGCTGCCCTACCTCTTTTGCGGCATCACCGACTCGGTCACCGACGCCTTTTTCGAGGCGATGAGCGGCTTCACCACCACCGGCTCCACCATCCTCTCGGGGCTCGACTCGATGCCGCGGGCGATCCTCCTGTGGCGTGCGATCACCCAGTGGCTCGGCGGCATGGGGATGATTCTCCTCTCCATCGCCATCCTGCCGTTGCTCGGTGTCGGCGGCATGCAGCTCTTCAAGGCGGAGACACCGGGGCCGGTAGCGGACAAGATCCGCCCGCGGGTACGCGACACGGCGGCGCGCCTGTGGGGAATCTACACCTTCTTCACCGCCGCCGAGACCCTCTGCCTGATGGTCGCCGGCCTCCCCTTCTACGACGCCCTGTGCCACAGCCTCACCACCCTGCCCGGCGGTGGCTTCTCCACCCACGACGCCTCCATCGCCTACTTCCACTCGGCGGCGGTGGACGCCATCGTCACCTGCTTCATGCTCGCCGGCGGGATCAACTTCGTCCTCTACTTCCGCCTCCTCTCCGGACGGTGGCGGACCATCCCGCACGAGTCGGAGCTGAAGTTCTTCGCCCTCATTTTCCTCTCCGCCTGCACCGCGACGGTGGTCTCCGTCCGCCTCTCCACCTACCCGCACTGGGGCGAGGCGATCCGCTACGGCATCTTTCAGGTCGCCACCTGCATCACCACCACCGGCTTCTCCACCGCCGACTACGCCACCTGGCCGTACCTGCCGCAGGCGGTGCTGGTGCTCCTCATGCTCACCGGTGCGATGGCCGGCTCCACCAGCGGCGCCATGAAGGACGTACGCGTCCTGCTCCTCTTCAAGCAAGGGTTTCAGCAACTTCGCCACCTGGTCCATCCGCACGCGGTGATCCGCGTGCGCATCTCCGGTCGCACCGTGGCGCCGGAAATCATCCAGGCAATCTGGGGCTTTTTCTTTCTCTACCTGGTGGTCTTTTCTGTCGCCTCCCTATCCCTGGCAGCCCTCCACATGGACCTGGTGAGCGCCACCACCGCGGTAATCACCGCCATGGGCAACTGCGGCCCGGGCCTCGGTGCCGTCGGCCCGTCGCACACCTTCGAGGCCCTGCCCGCCGCCGCCAAGTGGATCCTGTCGCTCTGCATGCTCCTCGGCCGCCTGGAGCTGTACACGGTCCTGGTGTTGTTCTTGCCGGAGTACTGGCGGAGGTAGGGGCCATGATCGTCGGTCCCCCGATCTCTGTGGGCGACGACTTCAAATAGTAGACAGTAGGTAGTAGACAGTAGTCAGGGAAGATGTGGACTGGAGGGTGGTGTCGCTGGCGGTGGGCCGGGGGGCGGCGCGGGCCTTGAAGGCCATATCAGCCACGGAATCCACGGAAGGACACGGAAGGGGAGGAGGACCGGGAGAGAGGTGTCCCCGGCGGTAAACGCCGAAGCATGGAAACGGCCTTGAAGGCGGGGGGCTCGCGCAAAGGCGCAGAGAACTGCCAACTGCATTCAGAGAGGATGAGATGGGTGAGGGTATGAGCCGGAAGCGATTTTCACCGCAGAGAGGATCAGCGGAAATAGCAATGCAGGCCGAGATGGCACCGTCCGTAGGGCGGGCTTCAGCCCGCCGAGCACCGTAACTTCTTGAGATAACGGCGTCGGTCGGCCTCTGCCGACCCTACGGTCAGGTGCCACATCTTGTTTCCGCTGAGCCTCAGAGGCCACGGGAAACATCATGCCCCTACCCGTGCGATTCCGTGGATTCCGTGGCGAAAACCCTGCCAGGAGATAACCGGCTCGGGAGGCCGCCTGCGCCGCCAGCGTTCGGGATCACCCTCCGCGGCTCTGCGGCTCTGCGCGAGACCAAGCCTTCAGGGCCGAGAGGAATCTCGGGCAGAACCACCGGCGACACCGCCCTCCCCCGATGCCCCCCTTCGTGCTCTTCGTGGCCTTCGTGGTTTTGCCCCCCTCACGCGGCGAGCTTGCGCTTGATCTCCGAGACCTCGGACTCCAGACGTTCCA
>CAZRGD010000102.1:0-7727 GCA_964599505.1 uncultured Nitrospirota bacterium
GTCTCCCGCCTGATCGGCGCGCCGCCGGGCTACGTCGGCTTCGACCAGGGCGGCCAGCTCACAGAGGAGGTCAGGCGCAACCCGTACGCGGTCCTGCTCCTGGACGAGATCGAGAAGGCCCACCCGGACATCTTCAACATTCTGTTGCAGGTGATGGACCGCGCCACCCTCACCGACAACACCGGACGGGTCGCCGACTTCCGCCACGTCACCCTCATCATGACCAGCAACGTCGGGGCGCGAGAGCTCGCCGCCGCCCCCCTCGGATTCACCCCGGCAGGTCACACCGGCGACGAGGCGAAGGCACTGCGCAACACCTTCTCTCCCGAGTTCCGCAACCGGCTGGATGCGGTGGTCTCCTTCGCCGCCCTGGAGCTGGAGGTGGTGGAGCGGGTGGTGGGGAAGTTCATCGGTGAGTTGGAAGAGCAGCTCGCCGAGCACCGGGTCCGCTTCGCGCTGTCCGCCAAGGCGGTCCGCTGGCTGGCGGAGCGCGGCTACGACCCGACCCTCGGGGCGCGGCCCCTGGCACGCCTGATCGGCAGAGAGGTGAAGCGGCCCCTGGCAGACGAGATCCTCTTCGGCCGCCTGGTACGCGGCGGCACGGTCCACATCGGCCTGCGCGGCGGCGCTCTCACCTTCCGCATCGAGCCGCGTGGCGGCCGGTAGGGCTCTGTCGGACTTCAACCCCCACCGTCGCGGTCGGTCGGCCCCACGGCCGCCCCCCTCCCACCCCGGCAGCGGCGGGCTGCATCGGTCGGGACAGGGGCGGGTAAAATAGTACGCAACTATTCTTAAGAAGAGGGCTCTCGTATACCTGATCGCGGCAGAAATCCTGTCGCGCAGTTGCGAAAAGGGAATCGTTTCCATCTTGATCTCGTAAGAGACCATTGTCAGACTCGAACCATTCACGCCGCCTAGCCGTTATCCCGTAACCTTCGCGGTCACCAGTATCCCTGCGGTGTCTCCATTTTGGAGGCGTCGCCCTGCTCCGGGAGGGGCCCATGCGCTTCTGGCTCAAGTTCTTCTTTCTCCTCGTCCTCCCCTGCTACCTGATGATCGGGTGGGACCAGGGCAATCTGCCGATCATCGGTCCTGACAAGGTGGAGGCGGGAGAAACCCCCGAGTTCTCGATGATGGTCACCGATGTCAAGGTGGGCGCGGTGGAGCAGACCACACCGGCCCGAACGGTGACCTTGATGGGCACCATCGAGTCGCACGAGGTGGCGCAGGTCCAACCGCAGATCATGGCCAAGATCAAGGAGATCAAGGTCCATGACGGCGACGAGGTGAGCCGCCACCAGGTCCTGTGCGTCCTCGACGACGGCGAGGTCAACGCCAAGGTCGCGCAGGCTCAGTCGGCGGTACGGGCGGCCTCCAAGGGAATCGAGGTCGCGCGGGCGGCGAAGCAGGCGGCCGAGGCGCAGCTCACCGCCGCCACCGCCCACCACGAGCGATTCAACCAGCTCTACAACGAGGGCTCCTTCGCCAAGAAGGAGCTCGACGACGTGAACGCCGCCTACGCCGGCGCCAAGGCGATGGTCGCCCAGGCGGAGGCGCAGATCGCCGCACTCCAGGCACAGAGGCACCAGGCGCAGGCGGGGCTCAAGACCGCCCGGATCTACCAGGACTATACGGTGATCAAGGCGCCCTTCGACGGTCGCATCACCCACAAGATGGCGGACGTGGGTGACCTCGCAGCACCCGGCCACCCGCTATTCACCATCGAGGAGCGCACCTACCGACTCTCCGTGCCGGTGGACGAGGGGATCCATGTAACCCAGGGGCAGGCGGCCAACATCGAGGTGAGCTCCGCGGGCCTTGTGAGCCAGCTCCCGGTGACCGAGGTCATCCCGTCGGTCGACCCCATGAGCCGCACCTACACGGTCCGCGTCAACCTCCCGAACACCCCCGGCATCAAGGCGGGGATGTTCGGCCGCGCCACCTTCGCGGTGGGCCAGGCGGCGGAGTCGATCTACATCCCGAGCGATGCGGTGAAACGGTGGTACCAGTTCACCGGCGTCTATGTGGTCGGCGCCGACAACAAGGCGCACCTACGCTTCGTCCGCCTCGGGCGCACCACCGACTCGCAAGTCGAGATCATCGCCGGCCTCAAGCCGGGCGAGCGCATCGTCCTCAACAAGCTGAACGAGGTGGAAGACGGCAGCCCGATCATGGAGGCGATGTAGGTCATGGCCAGCTATAAGACCGACGACACCTTCCTCGCGAAGGTTGTCGGCTACTTCACGACCAGTAAGCTGACGCCGCTGTTCATCGGCACCGCCCTGATCCTCGGCGTCTTCGCGGTCCTCGTGACCCCGAGTGAGGAGGACCCACAGATCGTCGTGCCGATGGTGGACATCATCGTCCCGGTGCCGGGCGCCTCTGCCGAGGAGGTGGAGTCGCAGGTCATCAAGCCGCTGGAACGGTTGGTGTGGGGGATCGACGACTTCCCGGTGGAGTACGTCTACTCCATGAGCCACGCCAACTACGGCGTGGTCACCGCGCGCTTCTACGTCAACTCCGACCTGCAGCGCTCCCTTGTCCAGCTCTACGACAAGCTGTTCAACAACGTCGACAAGGCCCCGGGCGGCGGCATCAGCCTCGCCCCCGGCGGCCGGGCGTTGCAGCCGATCATCAAGCTCCGGGACATCAACGATGTTCCCCAGGTGGCCGTCACCCTGTACAGCAAGGATTACGGCGACTACGACCTCAGACGCATCGCCCAGCCGATCGCCGATCAGCTCGAGCAGGTCCCCGACGCCGCCGAGGTCGAGATCATCGGCGGCCGGCCGCGCGCCATCCGGGTCCTCCTCGACCCGCAACGGATGGCGGCGCACATGACCTCACCGCCGCAGATCGCCCAGGTGATCCAGGCGGCCAACTGGTCGATGCCGGCGGGCACGTTCAACAAGAACGACCAGGAGTACCTGGTCGATGCCGGTGCCTACCTGCACAGCGCCCACGAGGTGGGCAACCTGGTGGTGGGGGTCTTTCGGGGCAAGCCGGTCTACCTACGCGATGTGGCGAAGATCGAAGACGGCCCCGGCGAGATCGACCAGTACGTCCTCTTTGGTGTCGGCCCGCAGTACCAGGCCGATGAAGAGGAGCTCGGAAAGACGATCGAGTGGCCCGAGGGGGTACGCGACCACATGCTCCCCGGGGTCACCATCACCGTCGCCAAGAAGAAGGGGACCAACTCGGTCGATGTCGCCAACGCGGTAAAGGAGAAGCTGAAGGAGATCCGCTCCCAGCTCATCCCCGACGACGTCGATTACACCTTCACCCGTAACTACGGCTTCACCGCCGGCCACAAGGCGGACGAGCTCCTCTTCCACCTCGGGATCGCCACCATCTCGGTCATCCTTCTGGTAGGCGTCTTCCTGAGCTGGCGTGACGCCCTGGTGGTCCTCATCGCGGTGCCGGTGGTCTTGTCGATCACCCTCTTCTGGAGCTGGGCAATCGGCTACACGCTGAACCGGGTGACCCTCTTCGCCCTCATCATGTCGATCGGCATATTAGTAGATGACCCGATCGTCGACGTGGAAAACATCCACCGCCACTTTTCCATGCGAAGACTGCCGCCGGTGCAGGCGATCATCTTCGCGGTGAACGAGGTCAGACCACCGGTCATCCTCGCCACCTTCACGGTCATCGTCACCCTCATGCCGATGGCGGTGGTGGGTGGCCTCATGGGGCCGTACATGCGGCCGATGCCGGTGAACGCGTCGGCGGCGATGCTCATGTCGCTGGTGGTCGCCCTGATGGTCACCCCGTGGTGTGCCAACAAGTTTCTCAAGCACTACGACCCGGAGCCGGTCACCACCCGGCGACGCACCGAGGAGGAGGAGTCGCACGCTGACTACGCCAAGCAGACCGCCTACTACCGCTTCTACCAGGGGACCATGGGGGCAATCCTCGACCACCGCGGCTACCAGTGGATCGCCTACCTCGCGGTGATGGTGATGATGATGGCGGCGATGGGGCTGGTGGCCACCAAGACGGTGTTGGTGAAGCTCCTGCCGTACGACAACAAGAGTGAGTTCAGCATCGTCATCGACACCCCGGAGGGGACCACCCTGGAGGACACCACCCGGGTCGCCATGGAGCTCGGCGACTACATCCGCACGGTGAACGAGGTCTCGGACTACGAGATCTACGCCGGCACCGCCTCGCCCTTCAACTTCAACGGTCTGGTGCGCCACTACTTCATGCGCCGGGGGAGCAACGTCGCGACCATCCAGGTCAACATCATCGACAAGCGGTTCCGCACTCAGCAGAACCACGACATCGCCAGCCGCGTCCGACCGGCGCTGCACGCCATCGCCGACAAGTATGGGGCACGGATCAAGGTCCTTGAGCCCCCCCCCGGCCCCCCCAACCTCTCCACCCTCGTCTGCCAGATCTACGGTGGCGACCGCGGGACCCAGGTGGCGGTGGCCAAGAAGGTCCACGAGGTCTTCGACACCACCCAGGACGTGGTGGACGTGGACTGGTACTACGAGGACGACCAACCCAAGGACACCATCGTCGTCGACGATGAGAAGGTGAACCAGGTCGGCCTCTCCAAGGAGATGGTGGTGAAGACCCTGCGCATGGCGATGGCAGGGATGGATGTCTCGCACCTGCGCATCGGCGGCGAGCTCGCCCCGGTGCCGATTCGCCTGCGCTTCCCGGTCGCCCGGCGCAACTCGGTAGACTCCCTCAAGGAGATCCGCCTGCCCACGCCCTCGGGCCGCGTCGTCCCCCTCTCCGAGCTGGTCAAGGTGGAGCGGACGGTGGCGGAAAAGTCGATCTACCACGAGAACCTCCAGCGGGTGATCTACGTCACCGGCGACGTCGCCGGTCGCAACGCCTCACCGGTCTATGCGCTGATCAACATGTGGGACCCCATCAGCGAGATCACCACCCCGGCGGGGAGGCCGATCCAACAGAACATGTTCCTCCAGCCCAAAAACGAGAAGGACGTGGTGGTGAAGTGGGACGGCGAGTGGCACACCACGGTGGAGACCTTCCGCGACATGGGCGGCGCCTTCGGCATCGCCCTCCTGGTGATGTGGGTCCTGCTGGTCGGCTGGTTCAAGTCCTTCTCCCTGCCCGGCGTCATCATGTCGCCGATCGCCTTCACCCTCATCGGCATCATGCCGGGCCACTGGCTCACCGGGACCTGGTTCACCGCCACCTCGATGATGGGGATGATCGCCCTGGCCGGGATCATCGTGCGGAACTCGATCCTGGTAGTGCAGTTCGCCATGGAACGCATCGACGAAGGAATGCCGATCCGCGACGCCTGCATCGAGGCCGGCGCCCTGCGAACCATGCCGATCTTCCTCACCGCCTCGGCGGTCTTCGTCGGCGCCATGGTCATCCTGCTGGATCCCATCTTCAACGGCCTGGCCACCTCCCTGATCTGGGGCACCGGCGCATCTACCCTGCTATCGCTGGTGATGGTCCCGATCTACCTCTTCAACCACCTAAAGCACCAGGAGAAGCGGGAGAAGAAGGCCGCCTTCAAGGAGGCCAAGCAGAAGGCACGGATGAAGCGTGAGCAGCAGGCCAACTCGCCGCCGCCCACGACCCCGCCCGAAGAGGGGCCGGTGAGCGCCTGAGGCGCCGACCGCAACCCTAACCAGTAGGTCCCGGGGCCCGGGGGTCTGATCGACCCCCGGGCCTTGTTGCTCTCGTGAGGTAAAACCACGAAGGTCACGAAGGGGGCAGCAGCGGAAGGTCGCGGATCGCTGACAGGTGCTTGTCCTGCCAACGATTTCACTCCCGACCGCCCCAACCCCAGCCCCGGCCCCACGGTAGGAGGGGGTTGCACCCCCGATGCAGGCCCAAGGGGCCTGCCGCGCCCCTGGCGCGGATCGCGGGTACAACCCGCTCCTACCCGTACAACCGCCAAGCGGACACCAATGGTCCTTTGCGCCTTTGCGTTGAGTGCCTTCCGGGCTGAGGGAGGACCCGGCGGCCATCAGCCAAGACGCCGCCGTCCGACCGCGACTCCCTCTGCCCCTCCACGCGAGCCCCCGCCTCTTTGACGGACGGCCCGGACCACGGGAAAGTAGCGCCATGGCCGAGGCGCACTCCAGAGGCTCGATCCCCCGGCGGTGGCGCTTTCCGCTCCTCGGGATCGCGATCTCCCTCATCGCCCCGGTGGGGTGGTTCATCCTCCAGATCCCCCACCAGGGGCTCTGGTCGTGGCCGGAGATCAAGGTCGAGCTCTACAACCACGCCCTCCTCTACGGCTACATGACCCTCGGCACGGGGCTCTGCTTCGCCGTCGCCGGCTACCTCATCGGTCGCGCCTTCGATGCCGTCCTCCGTGAACAACGCGAGGCCAAGGCGCAGGCGACGCTGATGGAGGGGCTCAACCTCCACCTGGAGGCGATCTCGATCACCGACGAGCTCACCGGTATGTACAACCGGCGCTACTTCTTCGAGCGGCTGGAGGAGTACCTGCGTGCCGCCCGCCGCCACCGTCTCCCCCTGTCGCTGATGATGATCGACATCGACCTCTTCAAGCGGGTGAACGACAACTACGGCCACCCCACCGGCGATCGGGTCCTGCGGACCATCGCCGAGCTCATCCGCTCGGGGCTACGGGCGAGCGACATCTCCGCCCGGTACGGCGGCGAGGAGTTCGTCATCCTCCTGCCCTACACCGACGAGGCCGAGGCGCTCCGCCTCGCCCACCGGCTCCTGGTCACCGTCTCCAGCCACCCCTTTCCCCTGCCGCCGGAGGCCGGCCCGATCACCATCAGCATCGGTCTCTCGCAGCTCGACGTGGAACACCCGGTGAGCGGCGAGGCCCTCATCTCCCGCGCCGACGGCGCCCTCTACCAGGCGAAGCACGGCGGTCGCAACCAGGTGACGGTAGCCCCAACGGCAAATCAAGACGAGGCGGCGGCAGACGGCTGAAGGTGTCGGAAAAAACCACGAAGGGCACGACGCAGGCGGAATCGAAGGGGACGGTGTCGCAGTGCCTCGATCGCCATCGCGGTGGCCGAAAGCGATCTTCAACGCAGCCAACCGCGAATGGACGCGAACCGGGGGGACACCGTACGCCGAGCCGTACAAATCCAGGGACGTTTGAGCCACATCCTTTTCGCGAGCCCCAAGGGCCGGCGACGCCCCGAGCTACGCCTTGGACCCCAGCAGCCGTACCCACGGGAGAGCGGGCCGCATCTCTCGAATGACCTCCTCGGGCGGCGTGACCGCCCGACTGCCTCGGCGGCGGTGAATACGCCGCCCCACCTCCAGGGCCCGTTCCAATGAAGCCTGGCGATCCCCCTCCTTCGCCCCCTTCAGACGCCGGTACTCACGCATGGGGAGAACCACCACCTGCGGCTGCCCCGCCCGTTCCACCACCACACACTCCCCCTCCGAGGCGACCCTCCGTAAAAGCTCGCCGAAATGGACCCGCGCCTCAGTGGCACTCACGACCCGCTCCATGGACTCGACCTCCGTACAACGTTGATGGATCGATCGATTAACTCTTGCTCGATTCCTGCCCGGTGTCGACCATGGAGCCAACACCGTCGGCCTGGAAGGCCGGGGTTGTCCGCGGATTTCGCAGATTCCGTTGTGCCGGAGGGAGCGGCGGCGTGGGAGGTACGAAGAGGCTCGGGCGTGCCTGGCAGGGGAACAGCGGACCGCGAATGAACGCACATGGACGCGAATGGCGAGGCGTCTCCGGTGGCGAAACAGGGAAGCGGATTGGCCTGGAAGGC
>CAZRGD010000103.1:0-7675 GCA_964599505.1 uncultured Nitrospirota bacterium
GAGGCGCATAGTGGGCCTATGCAACGAAGAACGGGGCGCGATCCGGGCCGAGATCCGCTTTTCCGCAGTAGATCGTGCATAAGTCCGACAGGCTCCTAGGCCACCCGCTCCCCCTCGATGAGGAGGTAGGTGTCGTCCTTCAAGTAGGTGGTTCGGCGAATCGCGAGCCCCGGTGCCTCCTCGACGTAGCGGAGGGTGGAGCGATCGAAGCGGGCGCCGTAGACCCGCTCGACGAAGCGCGCGAGCCGTTGCTGGCGGCGGCGGATGTGGGGCTGGCGAGAATAGAGGATCTCCAGGAGGCGGAAGCGACCGCCGGGGCGCAGGACGCGCTGGAACTGGGCAAGGGAGGTGGGCTGCAGGCGGTCCGGCATGACGCAGCAGAGGAAGGTGGCGACGATCCAGTCCTGGCTCGCGTCGTCGATGGTGGCCATCCGGGTGGCATCCTCCTGGCGCAGCTCCACCGGGCAGCGGGCCTGGGCGGCGCGGCGCCGGGCGCGGCGGAGCATCGCGGCGCACAGGTCGATGGCGGTGACCCGCGCGGTGGGCGGGTAGTGGGGGAGGTTGCGGCCGGTGCCCACTCCCGCTTCAAGGACGTCGCCGCGCAGATCCCCGAGGAGCTTCGGACGCCAGCGTCGGTAGAGCCGTTCCCACGGCGCATCGAGGAGGTCGTAGAACCAGGCGGTCACCTGGTACTTCGCCGCAAGGAGGCGCGACGACTCATCGATCGTGGCGGGGAGGGTGTCCATGAAGGGGGAGCTTACCGGATTTGACAGGTGAAGAACGTCACCCGCCCGCCATCTCCCGTTCGAGGTCTGCGGTAACACCTAGATTCTGCGACTCTTCGGACGCCCCTACCGAAGGCTGAGCTCCTTCTCCGGCTCCGCGCCGACCTTGTGGATCGCCAGGTCGGCGCCCTGGAGCTCCTCCTCCGGGGTGAGGCGGATGCCCACCGTTGCCTTGAGGATGCCGTAGACCAGGGTGGAGCCGGCGAGGGCCACGACGATCGCAGCACCTGAGCCGATGAGCTGCGCCGGCAGCGACACGCCACCGCGGCCGCCAAGGGCCTGGCTGCCGAAGATGCCGCAGGCGATGCCGCCCCAGGTGCCGGTGAGGCCGTGGAGCGGCCAGACGCCGAGCACGTCATCGATGTGCAGCCGCTCCTGCACGAAGGTGTAGCCGTAGACGAAGATGAAGCCGGCCACCACCCCGGTGGCCAGCGCCCCCAACGGGTGCATGAGGTCGGAGCCGGCACAGATGGCGATCAGCCCGGCGAGCGCGCCGTTGTGGACGAAGCCGGGGTCTGCCTTCGAGGCGACCACCGCGGCGAGCGCCCCGCCCACCATGGCAAGCAGCGAGTTCACCGCCACCAGGCCGGAGATATCCGCGATGGCGCCGGCGGACATGACGTTGAAGCCGAACCACCCCACCGCCAGGATCCAGCTCCCCATGGAGAGCCAGAGGATCGAAGAGGCGGGGATCGGGTGGCTCTTGCCGCCCTCGTAGCGCCCCATGCGCGGCCCGAGGAGGAGGACCGCCGGTAGGGCGATCCAGCCGCCGAAGGAGTGGACGATCACCGAGCCGGCGAAGTCGTGGAACTGGGCGCCGAAGCTGCTCTGGAGCCACGCCTGGAGGCCGGTGGCCGTGTGCCACCACATGAAGTGCTCGAACGCGGGGTAGAGGAGGCCGGCGAAGATGGCGCCGGCGAAGCACTGGGGCCAGAAGCGCGCGCGCTCGGCGATGCCGCCGGAGATGATCGCCGGGATGCAGGCGGCAAAGGTGAGATAGAAGAAGTAGCGGACGAGCTGGAGACCGTGGTTGGCGGTGAGGACCTGGGCGGTGTCGAGAAAGCCGATCCCCTGGGCGATGGGGAAGCCGATCAGGAAATAGACGACGGTCGAGATCGACCAGTCGGTGAGGATCTTCACCAGGGCGTTGACCTGATTCTTCGAGCGCACCGATCCCACCTCCAGAAAGGCGAAGCCGGCGTGCATGGCGAAGATCATCACCGCGCCGAGGAGCACGAAGAGGACGTTGGTGGCGGAGGCGAGCTCCGTGAGGTGGCTTTCCATGGTCGATTCCCCGAAGTGTGCGGATGTGACGGTGGTCTGCCACGGACGGCGAAACTCCACTGCACCCGCGTTGCGTTACCCTCCACGCCACCGGCTCCTTGTGGCCGTCCGAGGGGAGATGCCGCTCCCCGAAGGCCGGACGCCGATGGCGACAAGAACAGCGCGGAAGTGTACGGGAGGCCGGCAGGTGGGTAAACGCCCCCTCCTCCTCTCCCCAGAGTCGTCGGCTCTCCTTCCCTCACCCCGGAAGAGAGGAGAAAGGTTGTTTCCACCGCAAAGGGGTTCAGCGGGAATAACGCTCGGAGAGAGACTCGATGCGTCCAAGTACACGCGTACAAAGGGAACACGAAAACACGAAAACTTAAAAACACGAAAGAATTCAAGCGGTTATCTTTCGTGTTTTCCCCATTTCGTGCTTTCGTGTTCCAACGGCGCAGGGGGGGGAGACTGAGTGTTCAGTACTATTTTCGCTGATCCTCAAAGACGCAGAGGGCGCAGAAGGGGGGTTGGGTGGCGCGAAGCGCGTGGCTACTCGCGGGGTCGGGTATGGAGTCCAACGCTCCCACGCGGTTCGCGCCACCTAAGCAACAAGCCGGTGCCCCTCTGCGCCCTCTGCGCCCTCTGTGGTGAGAATCTGATCTTTCTGGGTGCATGGGGGATGCAGGCCTGCTCGGCTCTGTAGGGTTCGCGATGGGGGGCGGCAATGCTCCTGGGGTCCCTTGCTCCCCAAGACCCCCCGTGTCCCCCGTGGTCCAACCTGAGGAGCCGACGATCGGGGAACCCTGTGCCGTTGAGCCGCCCCCGGCGGTGGCCTACCATCGTGCCTACCGGCTCGTCCGCCGGGAGTGAACCGCGTGCTGATCCAGCTCCAACATTTCCTCGACCGCCCCGTGGGGCAGATGTCCGTGCGCGAGCTCATCCTCGTGGGAACGGTGGCGGGGATCGCCATCATCGTGGTGGGGAAGGTCCGCCGCTACCGGCTGCGCCGAGGGCTCGCCGCCCACACCGTGGAGATGCGTTGCCCGGAGTGCCAGTGGCGCGGTCGCGCCGGTCGCTACGTGCGGCGTTGCCCCAAGTGCGGCAGCGCGGCGATCCAGGCGATCCAACCGGAGAGGAGCTGAACGATGATCGAGATCGGCGATTTCATTCCCCCCTTCGAGCTGACCGATGACGCGGGCGAGACCGTCCGCCACACCGACCTGAAGGGGAAAAAGGTGGTGATCTTCGTCTACCCGAAGGCCTCCACCCCCGGCTGTACCCGCGAGGCGATCGCCTTCGGCGGCCTGGAGAAAGAGTTTGCCGACAAGGGGGTGCAGGTGATCGGCCTCTCCGGCGACTCGGTGAAGGCCCAGTGCCGCTTCAAGGAAAAGAACGGATTTGATGAGCGGCTCCTCGCCGACCCGGAGCGCACCCTCCTGCGCGGACTCGGGGCGGTGGTCGAGGTGGTCCAGAAGGGGGTGAGCAAAGAGAAGATCGTCCGTTCCACCTATGTGTTCGATGAGAAGGGCAAGGCGATCCACCTCTACCCGAAGGTCAAGCCCGACGGCCACGCCGAGCAGGTCCTCGCGGACCTCGGGTAGGCGTTGCCCCGCCAGCCAATCAAACGGGACCTGACAGTTAGCCGCATTCGCGTGCATTTGCGGCCAAGTCTTTTCATCATTCCCATTCCCACCGGCCCCTCACACTCCCACCGCACCCATCCCACGCCCCGGGTCTCCTGACCCCGATACCGGTTGCGGGCGCGCCCGCGACCTCCCTCCTTTCCCCTCCGGATCCTCCATGCTTCGTACCGCCCTCCACCTCCTCCTCGCCATCTCCTTTACCGCCGCTGCCGCGCCGCCCGCGGCGGCCTCGCTCACCGCCACCGAGATCCTCCAGCGGGCACGTAAGAACGCCCAGGTGAAACAGGCGGACCTGACCTTGCGGATGCTCCTGGTGAACAAACGGGGGGAGAAGCGGCAGCGGTCGGTGGAAGCGCTGAAAAAAATGATCGACGGCCGGGTTCACTATGTCATCCGCTTCCTCTTCCCGAACGACATCAAGGGGACGAGCCTGCTGACGGTGCAGAACCCGAAGGGTGAGGACGACCAGTTCATCTACCTGCCGGCGCTCCACCGCACCCGGCGAATCTCCTCCTCGGAGAAGTCGAAGTCCTTCCTCGGCACCGACTTCTCCTACGATGACTTGCAGTCGCGCAACGTCTCGGCCGGGGTTCATACGATCCTCGGCGAGGAGCAGGTGGGTAACGCGGCTTGCTACAAGGTAGAGTCCAGGCCGAAAGACCTGAGCAAAGCGTCCTACTCGCGGGTAGTGACCTGGATCCGCAAAGACATCTTCGTGCCGGTGAAGGGTGAGTACTACGACCATCACGGCAAGCTCTTGAAAACGATGAAGGTCGTCCGCCTGGAGAAGATCGAGGGCCACTGGACCGTCACCCGGGCGATGATGACCAACGTTCAGCGGCACCACAAAACGCTCCTGGAGGTGAACAAGGCGCAGTACAACAAGCCGCTTGCGGATGACCTCTTCACCCGCGCCGCCCTGGAGCGGGGGTAGCGCCGATGGGGGTCGTGGGAGGGGAGGGGTGGTGAGCGGCGGGGTGACGGTGGTACGCCTCCTCCTGGTCCTTCTGCTCCTGGTGGTCGGTCTCCCTCGCAGTGGGGGGGCGGCCACCGAGGCTGAGCTGGCGGCGCGCATCGCCCACGCCCACGGCGCCGAGCTTCACGCCCTCCTGCGCCAGTGGCTGATCGTGCGCAAACAGGTGGCACCCGGCGGCGGCGCCGTGGCCCCTTCCCGCTCGGCAGGCAAGAGCGCGGTGATCGACCTCGGCGGTGACGACGACTTCGCCGCCTTCGGCGACGACACCACCACCACCGCCACCGCCACCGCGGTACCGCCATCGCCGGGCGGTCGGCCCACCACCCTCGCGACCGGCAGTAGCGGTGCGGAGGAGCAAGAGTTTGCCGCCTTCGCCGCCACGCCCGCGCCGGCGGCCAGCGCCGGGGTGGGTGGGGAGCGCTCCTTCGACCTCTTCGGTCGCTTCGAGTCGAAGGTCGCCGTCGACACCCACCGCGAGAACCGTTTCGAGGACGTGATCGACTGGCGCAACGAGCTCAGGCTCGGCGTCGACGCCCGCTTCGACGAGGCAACCTCCCTGCGTCTGTCGATGCAGGCGATCTACCAGTTTCGCTCCGGCTTCGACAACCAGTACGACTGGGAGACCAACCTCTTCGAGGCCTACCTCGACCGCCGCCAGGGGGCGTGGAGCTGGCGTGTGGGCAAGCAGATCGTGAGCTGGGGGCGGGCCGACGCCATCAACCCCACCGACAACATCAACCCGCAGGATTTTCGCGAGATCGTCACCATCGGCCACGACGATCGGAAAATCCCCATCACCATGGTGCGCGGCCGCCGGCCGTTCGCCGGGGGCAATCTCGATGCCCTCTACATCCCCTTCTTCGTGCCGAACAAGTTCGACATTGTCGGCGCCGATTACGCGGTCCTCGGCCCCGGCTGGCTACCGCCCGAGTGGGAGCGGCTCTTTATCAAGCTCGGCGAGAACTTTCACCGGCGACGGATCACCTTCGGCGATCGCTCGCCATTTCGTGTCGACAAGCCGGAGCGCAAGCTCACCAACGGTGATGTGGGGGCGCGCTGGTCGTCGCACTGGCGGCGGTTCGACTACTCCCTCTCCTTCCTCTCCACCCACAGCGATTTCCCGGTGATCAGCCTCGACCCCACGGTCCTCACCCGCTTCGACCTGAATAACTCGGATACCCGCGGCTTTCTGGAAAACGCCGAGGTCTCCGACCTCCTGCGCCTGCGCCGCATCTTCTCCATGCGCTTTCCGCGTCAGTCGATCTACGGGGCCGACTTCGAGACCGTCCTTGGCCCCTACTCGATTCGCGGCGAGGCCGCCCTTACCTTCGACCAGCCTTACTACCGCGCCAACTTTTCGCCGGTGGGCAAACCGCAGCTCAGCTATGTGCTCGGTGGCGACCGCCTCCTGCCCTTCGACATCTACACCAATATCCAGCTCTTGCAGACCGTCATCCTGCGCTACGACTCGGACATTCTCTCGCGCCGGGTGCGCACCGGCATGACCGGCACTCTGCGCCGCAACTTCTTCGACGAGCGCCTCCACCTGCAGGCGAACACCCTCTATTTCTTCCGCGACAACGACTACTTCCTCAACCTCCAGGTGGCGTACGACCTCGACGACGACGTCAACGTCGCCCTCGGTATCAACCTCTTCCAGGGCGATCGTGACGCATCGTTGGCCGAGACTGGATCCCTATCGCGGTTCAATAACAACGACCATTTCTATACCCGGTTGCTGTACCACTTCTGAGACGCGGTGCCCCAGTCACGGAGCGATCGCCGTGCCGCCGCCGAGGTAAGCGCCCTTGGGTAGAGCGCCGGGAGGCTCTGCTCGCGACGGAGATTCCCCGGGCTGAGATCACCTCGGAGCCAACAGCCCTCCCCCGCGACTGGCGGGGGAGGGCTGAACCCTACCTTGTCGGGACCATCCTGGCCCGGGCGCTCACCCTGGGACCGCAAGGGAGAGAAGAGGGCTACGGTTCCCGCCGTCGCCACCTCGTGAGCGCCAACAGGGGTATCGCCACCAGCAAGAGCGACACCGGCTCGGGCACGGCGACGAGGGTGAACTCCGTTGACCCCGGGGTGCCGTTGGGCACGGTCCCCGGGACGAAGTCGTCCGTCGCGGTCGAGTGGCGCTCCGCCGTCAAGGCGCCGGCGTTGGAGCTACCGAGGAGGCCCGTATAGTCGTAGCTGTCCACCGTGGCGCCTGCCTCGTTCAAGAGAGAGATCACCTCACCGGAGTCTTTGAGGCCGCCGGTGGCGTCACTCACGGGGTAGGCGAACTCATCCGCAACGCCGTCGCCGTCCCCGTAGAGGTGCTCGAAGGACTCGACGTTGCTGTCGCCCGTATCCGTGAGCTCCATGGCAACGACCCAAACACCTCTCGGCGCCAGGGACGCGCCGTCGGGAAAGGTGAATCCAATCCCGCTCCACGACCACCCCGAGATGTCCGCCGTCCCGGGACCGGTGTTGAGGATCTCCACGAACTCCGTGTCCTGTCCGTCGGTGGGCGGCTTGTAGTTGATCTCGCTGATCACCACCGCCGCGTGGGCCGAAACCGCGAACAACACACTCCCTACCCATGGCATCCATGCCAGTTTCATCACGACCTCCTGTCGTAGCGCCCTCCCCCAAGGGCTGATTAACTAAGGCATCCCCCTTAGCGGTCCACAATCTGTCGCAAGGCACACGTCGGTGTCAAGACCCCTCGCGCATCGTCTCTACGAGATCATCGTGCGCCGGGACGAGCACGTTGTCCTGGCGGAGAAGATGGAACGGCTGGAATCCGAGGTTGCGGAGATCAAGCGCAAGCTCGCCGCGTGAGAAGGGGCAAGACCACGCGGAAGGGGCAAAACCACGAAGGTCACGAAGAGCACGGAGGGGGTCAATACCTTTGTCCGGTTCGGGTGAGGGGTGTAGGGGCGTCTCCTTGAGGCGTGCGAGGGACTGAGTCTTGCGGTAGCTGTCGCCGTCGAGGGCGAGGATCTGGGCGTGGTGGACGAGGC
>CAZRGD010000104.1:0-7664 GCA_964599505.1 uncultured Nitrospirota bacterium
CTCATGGGGGGGGTGGAGGTGGTGGGGTTTGGCGACTGGTTGGGGCTCCTGCCCCTGTGGGGGGCGGGGGTGGCGCTCCTGCTGCTCCTCGCCCCGGCCCTGGACCAGCTCGCCCTCGGCCCGGAGGTGGCGGCGAGTCGCGGGGTGGCGGTCGCCGGGGCCACCACCGGGGTCCTGGCGGCGACGGCGGCGATCACCGCGGCGGTGGTGGCGGTGGCCGGCCCCATCGCCTTCGTCGGCCTGGTGGTCCCGCACGCAGTGCGGCCGTGGGTGGGCGGTGGCCATCGGAGACTGCTGGTCGCCTCCCTGCTTGCTGGCGGTGGCTTCCTCGTTTTGTGCGACGGCGGCGTGCGGCTGCTGGCGCGCGGCCGCCTCGGCGGCGAGCTGCCGGTAGGGGCGGTGACCGCCCTCATCGGCGCCCCCCTCTTCCTCCTCCTCCTCGCCCGCGGCGGGGCCGGGCGGGGAGGAGGGTGAGGGTGGAGGGCGGCTACAGCGCCGGGCTCACGGTGAAGAAGCGGAAGGTGCCGGCCGCCTGACTCTCGTACCGGTCGTCGCCGTCGAGGAGGAAGGTCTGGATGTTGATCCGGCAGGCGATGTTCGCCTCGGCGACGCCGGAGGCGGTGGCGCACGCCGCCGGGTCGCAGTCGACGGTGGGGATGAAGCCGTTGACCGAGTAGAGTCGCTGCTCGCCCGAGGCGTGGGTGGCGTCACAGCTCGCCAGAGGTCCGATGGGTGAAGCGGTGGTGTCCACGTGGGCGAACTCGTAGCCGTACTTCACCGTCGCGTCCGCCGGGGCACCGGTAATCTGGGCGAGCAGCGCCCCCGGCAGGGTCCAGTGGATCAGGGGCCGGGTCGCCGACAGGGGTGTCGGCACGTTGGGGTCGCTGGAGATGGTGCTGTGCCGGCCAGAAAATACCGTCGGTTCAGGGACGGGGTAGTGGAAACGGGCCACGTCGAGGGTGACCGGACTGCCGGTCGTCGGGGTGGCGGTAATCGTGTAGGTGATGGTTTTGTTCTCCGGGACGCAGTTGCCGTCGGCATTGTTGCTCCACTGACCGGAGCCGGACGGGTTCTCGCTGAGGTCGATGGCGGCGCCGCCGAGGGCGGTGGCGTCGTCGGCCGCCACGGTCACCCCGCTGATCGTCACCCCGCTCGGGACGTTGAGCGCGACCTCGGCCACCAGGTGGCCTTCTCCAAGGCTCTCGTCACAGCCGTGGCCGGAGTCGTTGTAGATCTGGTAGTCGGCGATCGACAGGCTGGCGAGCGCGCTGTCGCCGAAGAGGTCCGCCAGGGCCTGGGCGACGATCGCTGGATCGAGGGGGCAGAGGTCGCTGCTGGTGGCGGCCGGTTCGAGGGAGGCGATGTACTGGAGGAGGACGAGGACCATGTCCGGGGCGAGGGGGGTGTCGACGGCGAGGGTGGTGACCCGCCCGTGGCCCACGAGGAGCAGCGTCCCGTCACCATCGAGGGGGGTCGCGCCGTCGGTGGCCGCGAGGGCGGTATCCAGCGCGGTGCGCGAGGTGGCCGCCGCGGTGACCACGTCGGCGGCGGTGAGGGTGGTGGTGGGGTTGGCGACGCGGTAGGCGTCGACCACCTGCTGCACCGTGTAGGTGGTACCCGCGACGAGCTTGGTGGCGGCGGCCTCGACCACCGGGACGGGGATCGGGTTGACGATCGGCTCGCCACAGGCGTCGCGCACCAGGCGGGTGAGGTAGCCGGCGTAGACCGCCTCGGTGGTCGTGGCGTCACCGGTGAGGCCGAGGAATTCGCTCTCAAAGGCGGCGGCGCGCGTCACCACTTCGGCATTGCCGCCGGCAGAGGCCACGCCATTGGCCATATCGTTGAAGTCGGCCTTATCGGTGGTCTGGGTCATGGTGTCGGCGGAGGGGATGTCGACGAGGCCCACCATGGCGTGGAGGTCACCGGCGGTCTGGTTGACCACCGCGTCGATCATCGCCTTCGACGGGATCGGCTTGGTGTCGAGGGTGGGGGCATCGACCACCCCGCTGAGGATGTCGGCGGCGATGGAGGTCTCCGGGGTGACCGCGACGGCGGTGTCGGTGGTCGGCGCGAGGGGGATCGCCTCCTCGATCGTCCCCTTGGTGATCCGCACCTCGTAGTAGGCGTCGGTGGCCGCGCCGCTCCCCGCCACCACCGGTGGGACATCGGGGATGGTGAAGGCACCGGTGGCATCGGTGGTCACCGTGCCGATATCGACCGCTGTCTCGGTGCCGTCCGGCTTGATCTTGAACAGGGTGACGGTGGCACCGGTGAGGGCCGTGTCGGCGGTCGTCGGCAGGGCCGAGGTGGAGACCGCGGCGGCGGGGAGGTCGGCGGCGGCGACCTGGGCGGTGCCGGTAATGGTGAGGGTGGTGGTCGTGGTCCCGGTATCCGTGGTCGTCCCGGTGTCGGTGGTGGTGTCGCTGGTCGTGCTGGAAGAGGAGGAGGAACCGCCGCCACCGCACGCCATGGGGAGGGCGAAGGCGAGGGCGAGCGAGAGGTTGAGAAGTGGCGTGTACCGTTTCATGCAGTCCTCCTGGCGGTCGTGGGTTGAGTGCTTGTTGCTCCAAGGAGCGCGGGACGTGAAAAGACGTATCGGTCACATCGGATTTCTTCTGAGGCGGTGCAGCCGTCAGCTCAGACGGCGGGGTGGCCACGCCCCGGCGAACGCCGGTCGTCCGGGGGGGAGATCCCTCGCCCCGAATGGCGGATAATCCGCCGCCATGGTCCGTGAGCTCTTCGCCTACGGGAGGATGATCAAGTTCTCCCACACGATCTTTGCCCTCCCCTTCGCCCTCATGGGGGCGTGGCTCGCCGCCGGCGGGGTGCCGGCGCCGCGGGTGGTGGGGTGGATCGTGGTGGCGATGGTGGGGGCGCGCTCCGCCGCCATGGGGATGAACCGGCTGGTGGATCGTCACCTCGACGCGCTCAACCCGCGCACCCGCG
Source organism: uncultured Nitrospirota bacterium (assembly GCA_964599505.1). Taxonomy (GTDB): domain Bacteria; phylum CG2-30-53-67; class CG2-30-53-67; order CG2-30-70-394; family CG2-30-70-394; genus CG2-30-70-394. The sequence continues at coordinate 2,947 of CAZRGD010000104.1, forward strand.
AGCGCGAGCTGCCGCGCGGGCAGATCTCACCGGAGGCGACGAAGGCGGTGATCGTGGGGGCGGTCGTGCTGTTCGAGGTGGCGGCGTGGCGCCTCAACCCCCTCTGTCTCGCCCTCTCCCCGGTCGCCCTGGTGGTCCTCCTCGGCTACTCGTACGCCAAGCGGTTCACCTCCCTCGCCCACCTGGTCCTCGGCCTCGCCCTGGGGTTGGCGCCGCTCGGGGCGTGGATCGCCACCACCGGGAGCTTCGACTCGCGCATCCTGCCGCTCTGCCTCGGGGTGCTCCTCTGGGTCACCGGCTTCGACACCATCTACGCCCTCCAGGATGTGGAGTTCGATCGCCAGACGGGGCTCCACTCCATTCCCGCTCGCCTCGGGGTGGCCCCCGCCCTGTGGATCGCCCGCGCCTGCCACCTCGGCGCCTTCATCTGCTTCGCCTGGGTGGAGCGCCTCTTCCACCTCGGCCCTCTCTACGACCTCGGCCTCCTGGTGGTGGGCGGCCTGATGGTCTATGAGCACACCCTCGTGCGCGGCGGCCGCATGGTGCGGATCGAGCGCGCCTTTTTCACCCTCAATGGCTACATCAGTGTCTCCCTCTTCTGCTTCACACTCCTGGATTTGGCTCGTTAGCCTGGTGCTGGCGCTGCTGACGGCGACCCCCGCGGCCGCCACGAGCAACGGCGACCGGCTGTTTGCCGCCGGCGACTACGCCGCGGCCCTGGCCGCCTACGCCGAGCAGGTGGCGACCCACCCGGAGGCGCCGGACCTCCCCGACACCTTCCTGAAGATGGCCCGCTGCCACCTGCGTCTCCACCGGCCATGGCTGGCGGAGGTGCGCCTGCGGCGGCTCCTCGCCGACAATCTGGAGAGCGACGCGGGCGCCCAGGCGGCGATCCTCCTCGACCGGCTCCTGGACCAGCGGCAACGGTGGAGTGAGGCGCTCCACCTCGCCGATACCCTCCTCGCCCACCACCCGCGGCGGGCGCGCCCCGCCCTGCTGGCGATGCGCGCCCACGCCCTGGTCGCCCTCGGCCGCCACCAGGAGGCGGCGCATGCCTACGCCGCCCTCCACGAGGTCCTCTCCCCGGCCCAGCAACGAGGCGAGGCCACGGAGGTGGAACGGTGGCTGGCTCGCCGGCCCGAGCCCTTCCTGCGCTGGGTGATCCGCGAGCTCGATACCGCCTTTCCCTCCGATTACGCCCTCCTCTCTCTCATCGACCGGTACCGCGAGCGCGACCCCAGGCTCGCCCGCAGGCTGGCCGATCACTTCCTCGACACCTTCCCCGACCATCCGCGCGCCGCCGCCCTCCGGCCGCAGCCGCCGCCGGTGGCCGTAGCCGTGACGCCGCCGCCCCCGCCGGTGGTCGCCCGCCGGTACGACCCGGAGCGGATCGACCTGCTGCTGCCCACCACCGGGCCCCTGGCCGAGGTGGGGATCGCCCTCTTCCAGGGCGCCACCCTGGCGGTGGAGAGGTACAACGCTGAGCGCGACCGCGAGGCGCCCGGCGCCCTGCAGGTCACCCTCACCCTCCACGACACCGGCGCCAACGAGGCTGGGGCGGAGGCAGCCCTCCAGGGGCTTCTCGACCGCGAGGTGCTGCCCCTGGCGGTGGTGGGGCCGGCCACCAGCCTGGCGTGTCGTCGCCTTGCCCCCCTGGCGACGGTGGCGGGGCTGCCGCTCGTCACCCCGTCGGCGGCCGCCACCGATCTGCCGGACGCCTACCCCTACCTCTTCCGTGTGGGGATGAGCGACGCGAGCCAGGTGGCGCGGCTGCTCGACTACGCAGTGGGTGAGCGCGGCGCCTATCGCCTCGCCTGCATCTACCCGAACAACGGCTACGGCGCCCACTTCCGCGACCTCTTCGTGGAGCGGGCCCGCTGCCTTGGGGTGGAGGTCGTGGCGCAGGCGAGCTACCCGCCCGACGGCGTCGACTTCGGCCCCCCGATCCGCAACCTGCTCGCCCAGGAGCGGGCGGCGAACGCCCGCCTGGTAGCGGACCGCCCCTTCATCCCCGAGTCTCCCGACCCCGCCCTCCCGCGCCTCCCGTGGCTCCCGGACGGCACCCTCCTGCCGGGTCCGGTGGCCGAGCCCGCCGAGCCACCGCCACAGCCCAAGGGGGTGGAGCGGAGCTCGGGGATCGACGCGGTCTTCCTCCCCGGCCCGGCGGCGACGGTAGGGCTGGTGATGGCGCAGCTCACCTACTACGGGGTGGAAGAGGCGGTGTGGCTCGCCACCGAGGACGCGGCGACGCCCGAGCTCATCAAGCGGGGCGAGCGGTTCGCCCACGCCGCGGCGATTGCCACCGGCCTCTTTCCCGCCCCGGGAAGCCCGGCCGCCGCCTTCGTCGCCGCCTACCGCAAGCGCTTCGGCAGCGCCCCCGACCGCCTCGCGGCGCAGGCGTACCAGGCGGTGCAGGTGATCCTCACCGGCCTCGACCAGGGGGTGCGCTCGGGGCCGGACCTCGCCACGTTCCTCGGCCGCGGCCCCGCCCTCGACGGCCTCGCCGGCCCCCTGACGGTGGATACAGGCGGCGAGATCGCCGTCCCGCCCACCCTCATCACCGTCCGCCACCACCGCTTCGTGCGCCTCCCCGAGGGCCTCCCGGAGCTCAACTCGTGGGCGCCTCCTACCGACCCGTGGACCGTGGTCGGCCCGCCCGCCGCCCCCTGGCAGCTCCCGGTGGCGGAGCCCCCGGAGCCGCCCGAGCCGGTCGCGCCGCTTATCGAGGACAACCCCGAGGGAATGACCCCAGGCCTCTTCGAGGAGGACCGGTGGGGGATCCCCATCCCCTGATTTTTCGCTGCGCGAAAAATCAACGGACCACCTTCACCGTGAGCCGCTTGCGCCCCCACTCCAGGGCCTTTCGGCGGGAGTTGAAGAAGAGGTCGACGTGCGCCGGCCCCTTGATCGCGCCGCCGCGATCCTCCACCACCCCCCACCCCCAGCCGGGGACGTAGATTCGCGTACCGAAGGGGTAGTAGCGGGTATCGGCGGCGACCGTGCCGGCGCGCGGCAGGAGGTTCCAGAAGAAGACCAGGCGCACCGGCACCATCCACGGGTGGCGCGCAGTGTCCCACGAGAAGAGGCCGGGCCGCGGCGTCTTGGGCTTGGTACCGCTGGCGGTGCGGCCGGTGTACCGCTCCCCCTTGCGCGGCCCAGCGGAGACGTACTTGCGCCAGAAGAGCAGCCGCCCCCGCTGCCAGCCGCACGACTCCCCCCCCGGATCGTAGCCGGTGACCACCATCCGCCGGTGCTCCACATGGGCGCAGCCGGCGGCGAAGGAGAAGAGCGACGCGCAGAGGACGAGGGCGAGGGCAGCGCGGGCCATGGGGGAGGTTGGCGCAGCGCCACCGTGGTGCCAAGCGGCGTGCGGGTGGCGACCTCCGGCCGTGACGGAGTAGTCTGAGAGGCGGTGCTGCAGGGGTGACGTGATGGCAAGCTCGCTGGAAAAACTGGAGTTCCTGGTGCAGCCCATCATCCATGTTCTGGGAGGGGAGGCCACCTTCATTGTGCTGTTCGGCTCCGCCGCCGAGGGACGGCTGACGGCGGGGAGCGACGTCGATATTGCGTACCTGCCGCGGGAAATTCCGGACAGGGCGACGAAGGCGATGGACCATCTCGATCGTGTGGGCGAGCTCGGCGACGCTTTGGGTAGGCGGGTTGATCTCATCGACCTGTCGCGCTCCGACCCCATCATCAACTGGCAGGTGATCAAGAGTGGACTGGTGATCTGGGGTGGAGAGAGCCGCGCCTGGGCCGAGTTCCGGCTCCGGGTCCCGAGCCAGTACGAAGACTTCAAACGGGAGCGCAGTGCGGCGGAGGCGCGGCTGACACGGAGTGGACTCACGGGAGGGCCGCCGTGAGCGCGGCGGTGCAATACGACCAGGACGTCATCCTGGCAAAGATCGATATCGTGCGGCGCTGTCTACGGGCGATCGCCGAGGCGACCGGAGGGGATGCGGACAAGCTCTACGAATGGATGGTACGGGATGTCTTCGTCCTGAACCTGGAGCGGGCGGTCCAGGCGATTATCGACCTCATCCAGCACCTCCTCGCCGCTAACGATTGGGGACTGCCGAGCAGCAGCAAGCACGCCGTGGAGATCGTCGCGCAGCATGGCATCTTCGACCAGGACCTCGCCCAGACGGTCGTCGGCATGGTCGGCTTCCGCAACATCGCAGTCCACGACTACCGAGCCCTGGACGACACGATCCTCCGGGGAATATTCACCGATCGCCTCACGGATTTGGAACGGGCGGCGCAGGCGGTCCATGCGGTAACCCTTGGGCAGGGACCGCGATAACCCCGCCTGGCTTCCGCTGGAACACGGGCCGGCGAGAACGGGTGGGTGGGTTGATCACCCGCGGGCGCCGCGGCCTTGAAGTCCGACAGGCTCCGAGTCTTTCCATGGCCGACGAGATCACCCTCACCTGCGACCAGATGGTCTATGGCGGCGACGCCTTCGGCCGCCACGAAGGGCAGGCGGTCTTTGTGGCCGGGGCGATCGGGGGCGAGCGGGTCCGGGCGCGAATCGTGCAGCGGCGGCGCGGCTTTCTGCGCGCCGAGGTGGGGGCGGTGGAGGGGGCGGGCGGTGCCCGCCCGGCGCCGCCGTTTTCCGCCCTGCCCGCCGGCGGCGTGTCCCAGGGCGCACCACCGGCCCCCACAGGCCCGCCGCCTGTCCAAGCGCCGGGGGCACGCAGCCAGTCTCCCTGGCGCCG
>CAZRGD010000105.1:0-7621 GCA_964599505.1 uncultured Nitrospirota bacterium
CCCGCCGGCGATCAGGCCCGTCGGGCCTGCCGCGCCTACGGCGCGGATCGCGAGCGGGAGCTCGCTCCTACCCGTGTACGGTGAGGATCCCAGCCGCGGCGGTGAGCCAACTCTGGCGTGCATGGCGCGGCCGTCACCACGCGGTGGTCATGTAACTCGAGCCACCTCTTCGAGAGTGGTCACTCCCACCATCGCCTTCTGAATCCCATCCTGCCTGCACAGGGCCATGCCGTTGGCGACCGCGGCGGACTGGATCTCGGCGCTGCTCGCCTGCTTGTGGACCATCTCGCGGATGGTGTCGTCCACCACCAGAACCTCGAAGATCGCCGCCCGGCCGCGGTAGCCGCTCTGGTGGCACGCGTCGCAGCCGGCGCCCCGATAGAAGGGAAGACCGAACGCCTCGCCCATCCCCAACCGGGTGAGCTCCGCCTCGGTATAGTCGACCGGCGCGGAACACCGATTGCAGACCTTACGCACCAGGCGCTGGGCGATCACCGCGTTCACCGACGACGCCACCAGGTAGGGAGCGATCCCCATGTCGATCATCCGGGGCAACGCCCCGGCAGCGTTGTTGGTGTGCAGTGACGACAAGACGAGGTGGCCGGTAAGCGCCGCCCGTACCCCCAGCTCGGCGGTCTCGTGGTCGCGCATCTCGCCCACCAAAATCACGTCGGGGTCCTGACGCAGGAGCGCCCGGAGGCCGGCGGCGAAGGTCATCCCGGCGGCGGGGTTCACCTGGGTCTGGCGGATGATCGGCAGGCGGTACTCCACCGGGTCCTCGAGGGTGAAGATCGACCGCTCCATCGAGTTCAGGGCGGAGAGCGCCGTGTAGAGGGTGGTGGACTTGCCCGAGCCGGTGGGACCGGTGACCAGGAGGACCCCATTCGACCGAGCAATCAGGCCGTGAAAGAGGTTGAGGTGGTCCGGGGAGAAGCCGAGCTCCTCCACGGAGAGGACCACCCCGGACTGATCGAGGATGCGGATCACCACGTTCTCCCCGTGGATGGTGGGGAGGGTGGAGAGGCGCAGATCGACCTCGCGATCCCCCATCTTGATGCCAATGCGGCCGTCCTGGGGCACACGGGTCTCGGCGATATTGAGGTCGGCAAGGATCTTCAGCCGCGCCACCACCGCGCGCGCCAGGCGGACGGGGAGGACCGCGGTCTGACGCAACATCCCGTCGAGGCGAAGGCGCACGCGCAGCACCCGCTCCTCGGGCTCGATGTGGATGTCGGTGGCGTGCTCGTCGATGGCGTCGCGCAGAAGCTGGTCCACGAGGCGGATCAGCGGGGTGTCCTGCCCCTGCTCCACCGCCGCGGCGTCGTCGTCGAGGTGGGCGAGGACCTCCTCGGTAATCTGCTCCAAAGAGGCGGTGTGGCGCTGGTAGGAGCGGTCGATCGCCTGGTCGATCTCCTGACGTGACGCCCCGACCACCTCCACCTCCAGGCCGGCCACACGTTCAACCTCGTCCACCGCCACCACGTCAAAGGTGTCGGCCATCGCCACCTGTAGCACCTCATCCTTCAGGGCGATGGGGATCAGGTGGTGGCGGCGAGCGACCTGCTCGGGGAGGAGGGCGACCGCCTTGGCGTCGATGCCGACGAACTCCAGACGAACCCGGCGGCTTCCCGCCTCGCCCGCGAGGACGGTCTCGATCACCTCCTCGGTGACGAAGCCGAGGTCTACCAGGACCTTGCCGAGGAGCTCGCCGGTGCGCCGCTGCTCGCGCAGGGCGACGTCGAGCTGGGTACGGCTGAGGTGACCGGCGGCCACCAGCCGCTCCCCGAGGGGGAGGGGGCGGCCGCCCGCACGGGGTGGTGAGAGGGGCACTGCGGCGGACGGCTCACTCATGGAGATCTCATGTGGTCTCGTGCCGGCGGCCTTTGCTGGGGACCATGGAGATGCCTCCGCGAGCCGGGGCCCGCCATCCGCGTAGCGTGGCGGACCCCGGAGGGATCGCGGGCACGGCCCGCTCCTACCTATTGGATGCGGAAACCGATGTCGTCGCCGGCGAGGAGCTTTCCGGCACCCGTCTGGAGCTTTCCATCCGGGCCGGCGGAGACGACATACACGGGATGGGTGTTACCGGGCCTCAAGTAGTAGGCGTAGCAGAGGTACGCGTGGCCCCACGGGTCCGCCTTGAACTCCGTCTGGTAGGGGCCGTCCCACTTCCGCTCACCGGTGGTGGGATACTTCCGCTTGTTGGTGATGAGTTGGTTGTCAAAGGTGTCTACCTTCGATTTCCAAGCGCCACCATACAGTCCAACCGGGAGGGTCCCGTCCGCCGTCTTCAGCGTATAGAAATACAGGTCCCTCCTCGTTCCGTTCCTCGCCAGCGGCCACATGGCCACGTCCTTGTAGAAGCTCGCCATGGTGGAGGCGATCTCCTTGCAGTCGCTGCGTGCCCGGGCGACCCGCGAGTCTTTGATGTTCTTCACGATCGACGGTGTGGCAATCCCCGCGAGGATGGCGATCACCGCGATCACGATGATGATCTCGATCAAGGTGAAGCCGGCGGTCAGCGGCCTGCGGTGGTGGACAACGATCTTCTTCATCTCACTCTCCTTCAGTTAATGCTGATGTAGCCGCCGCATGAACGGTGTCGGCCACGGTTGTGGGGAATCCCCCGATGACTTTTTCCATGTGGGCAAGGCGGGCATTGGAGCGACCGTGCTCAACCTCCAGAGACACCACCTGCGCCGTGGCGCGCGCCACCCCCCACCCCACCACCGCCACGGTCACCACGCTCGCCCCGAGAAAGAGGAGGCCGGTACGGAGGCGAACCGGCGGCGCCGGAAGGTGGGTAGAGAGAAATGGGTTATTCATGGCATCAATCGTGCTTGGCACCCTCACCTACATCGGTATCCCCTCTGCATGACTCAAGCTTTCGTCAACCACCGCACGCAGGGACTCCAGATCGACCGCGTCGTCGAGGAGGGCGAGGGCCGCGCTGCCGTCCCACCCTGCCGGCGGCGGCAGGGGGGCGAAGCCGCGCTCACCACAGAGGCCGTCGGCGAGGGTGATGCAGGCCGCCAGACGGGCGACGGGCGGGGCCTCCTCGGCAACCCGCTCCAGGCAATGGACCGCGCCGACCACCGCCACCAGGGTCTCGGGCAGCGACCAGTGGAGGACCACCGCCGCCCCCGCGTCCCCGTGGTCGAAACCGAATTGGGCCCGCTCCGCGGTGGCGAGGGCGTCGACGTCGGCCACCTCGGCCACCATTGCGTCATATCCGTCGGGATCGGCCCGCAACAGCAAGACCATGCCGAGGTCGTGGAGCAAGCCGGCGGCCATGGCGTCCTCCACCGACACCCGACCGACGCGCTTGGCGATCGCCCCGGACGCCTGGGCGACCGCGTTGGCGTGATCCCACAGGGCGCGGGTGAGGCCGGCGAATTCCCCGTAGACGCCGCGGGTGGAGAGCGCCACCACCAGGTTACGCACCGCGTGAAAGCCGAGGGTCATCACCGCCGCCGCGACGCTCGCCACCTGGCCGCGACGACCGTAGAATGGAGAGTTGGCGACCCGCAGGAGTTGCGCCACCAGGGTCGGATCGCGGGCGATCACCGCGGCGACCTCTTTGGCGCCAACCATCGGGTCGGCCATCGCCGACATGAGGTCGGTGACCACCGGCGGTGCCGAGGGGATGTCACAGCTTCCGGCGATCAGGGTATCGAGGGTTGGAGTAGGCACAGGCTGGGTCTCCATAAAGAGGGTCGTCATCAATCGTCGTCGTGACGATGGCCATGGCGGCGGCCGCCAGAGCCGGAGCGGCTTCCACTACCGCTTCCGCCGGAACCGGAGCCGCCGCTGGCAGGCAGGTAGACGGCCGCGCTCGGTGACAAGGTTGTGGTCACCACCTCGCGGCCCGAGTAGTCACCCACGGCTCCCCCGTCGAGCCCCACCACCCGGAGGGCATGAACGCCGATGGGCAGATTGCTCCCCGACGGCGTGCGGAAGGCGTGGTCGGACCAGACAAGCCGCACCGACGCCTCGCTGCCGCCGCTGGAGTAGTAGGCGTAGACCCGGGCGGTGGTGTCGTCGAGGGTGACCGCGTGGCCGGGAGTAAGAGCGCTGTCCGCCTCCACCACCACCGAGTAGGGGCGGCGGGTGCGGATCGCGGTCTCCGGCAGGGTGATGTCGTCACTGGTGCCGAGCCGGCCGTCGCGACCGGGGCTGATGATCTGGCCGGTGGAGGCGCTGTACCGGTAGTTGCGGCCCCAGGCGTCGGTGAGCCAGCTCCCGTCGGCGAAGCCACCCGCCAGGTACGGCCCCTCCCACCCCATGCCGACGCCGCCGAGGTGGAGTCCGTATCCGGGCTGGCTCCCCTGCTGCACCAGATCGGTGATCGATGCGGGGAGCCGCCCCATGTCCGCAAGATAGCCATCGTCGCCGCGGTCGGGGGTGCCGACCATCGCCCGGTAGAGGGCCTGCATCTCGTTGCGGGTCGCGGTCGCACGGTGGTGGTCCATCTGGCTCACCACGCTCGGCACCATGGTACCGGCGAGGATGGAGATCACCGCGATCACCACGATGATCTCGATCAAGGTAAAGCCGGCGGCGTCCTCCTTACCATGACTCCCCTTGGAATGAATGGCACTCATGATCCATTCAATCGGCACACCCGGCACAGGTCATGAAATCCTTCATCGATTTCGGGCAGGGTGGCAGCACCGTTGCGGCGTCTCGCACCAGGGTCACGGCAATTGCAACGACAGTTCGGCGCAATCACGCCACCTCGCCCGAAATCGATCATGCGAACAGGTCGAGGAGGTGGGGCTCCTCTTTGCCGGCGGGAGGCTCGCGTCGAGGGTGGCCCTGGCGGTGATCCTCGGACCCCTTTTTGTCTTCCGTCCGCGCCCCCTTGCCCGGCTCGACCACCGGCGACGCGGCAACCGCCTCGACAGCCACCGCCCCGGCCACCGTCGCACTATCGTGCGACGTGTTGGCAGCGGCCGGCACCGCCTGCGCTGTGGGTGGGATTGCCTGCAACATCGGATCTCCTGCCGGCCCAACGGGACCGGCCTCCCCTCCCCTTCGGCAGGAGCGAAAAACGGTGTTAGCCGGTCATGCCCACTGAACGACGTATTGTTAAGAAAGGAGCTGTAGATTGCCGATGGACCGGGGTGCATAACGCGTCTCCGGGATACGCCTATCCCCTATGCGGGTGGATGCCATGTCACTCGCCATGCTCAACCTGTTGTTCTCAGAATGAAGTACGCCGTCCGTCATGAGCTAAGGGGATAGGCAGTCTTCGGGATGACCCACGAACCGAGAGGAGCTCGACCATGGCGCTGACGACCGAGGTGGTGATCATCGGGGCGGGACCGGCAGGGGTGGCGGCGGCGGCGACCCTGGCCCGGGGGGGAGTCGAGGTGGTGGTGATCGAGGGGGGACGCCACCCGGGGGCGGAGAACTGGTCCGGGGCGGTCTACTTCTGCGAGAACCTGGCGGCGGATGACTGCCTCGGCGCCGACATTCTCGAACGAGCGCCGGTGGAACGGCCGCTCTTCCGCCGCGGTCTCCTGATGACCGACGGCGTCGGCCTCACCGGGATGGCGCCGGAGGGGGCTCACCTCTTCCGCCACTGCGTCACCGTCCAGCGGCCGCTCTTCGACCGCTACCTCGCCGAACGGGCCGAGGCCCTCGGCGCCACCGTGCTCTCCGGCTGCCACGCCACCGCGCTGTTGCGCGAAGGCGGCCGGGTGATCGGGGTGATGACCGACCAGGGGCCGGTCTACGGCGAGTGCTGTTTCCTCGCCGAGGGCGACGCCTCGCACCTGGTGACCCGCGAGGGGTACGAGGAGGTCGCGCAGCCCCACTTCGCCCAGGGGGTGAAGGCGGTCCTGCGCCTTCCCGCGGCGGAGATCGAACGCCGCTTCCACCTCGCCCCGAACCAGGGGGCGGCGTACGAGATCCTCCTGCGCAACCCGATCCTCGGCGGCCGCACCGCACGCCTCAACGCCGGCTGCTTCCTCTATACCAACCGCGACTCCCTGGCGCTCGGCTACGTCGTGCCGCTGGAGGCGGCGGGCGAGCAGTGGCGCGGTGACCACCACCAGCTCCTGGAGCACATCCGCGCCCTGCCGGCGCTCGCCCCGTGGCTCGAGGGCAGCGAGCTCGCCGGCTTCGGCGCGAAGCTGATCCGCACCGGCGGCACCGCCGAGTCCCCACGCCTGGTGGACGACGGCCTCGCCATCGGCGGCGCCGCCACCGGTATCGGCGTCGACTTCCCCTGCCCCAACTTCACCGGCCCGGCCACCTTCATGGGGCTCACCTTCGCCCGCGCGGTGATCGCCGCACGCGCCGCCGGTGAGGACCTCGACACGGCGACCCTGAAGCGCCGCTACGCCGAGCCGGTGCGCGCCTCCTCCTACGGCCGCGATGCCCGCTGGCTCAGCCGCTGGCCCGGTTTCATCGAGGCGAACCGCACCTTCTTCTCGACCCCGATCGACTGGACCCTGCGCGGCGGCGCACTGCTTGCCGACCGCGACCAGCCGCTCACCCGCCGCCTCTGGGGACTCGGCCGCTGCTTTGAGGAGCTGGCGGTACCCAAGCGGATGGCGCGGGTGGCGGGAGACCAGCTCGCCGCGGCCCGGGCCCTGCACCTGGGCCGCGCCGCCCTCCGCGGCCTCGCCTGGCACCACCCGGTGCGCTGGCTCACCAACCTCCTGCCCGGCAGCGACGCGCGGGTCCCGGGCCAGGTGATTTACCACCCCGCCGGCGTCGACGGGCCGCCGGCGGCGGCCGGCGACCGGCGCAGTCGGCGTCTCACCGGGGTGATGGCCGCCCTGGCGCACCTCTACACCAACGACCAGGCCCCCCTGGAGAAAAAGCTGCCGGCGGCAGCAAGCTCGCTCTTCGACCACCTCTCGCTGCTCGACCTCCTCCTCCTCGCCGTCGCCCCGATTGCGGCGTGGGGGATCGCGGTGGCACGACTCGTCTCCGACGGGGTGCGCTACAAGCTCCTCCACGTACCCCTCGACACCCTGTGGTCCGACCCCGCGAGCCGCCTGAAACAGCACCGCGAGCAAGAGCTCACCGTCGACCCGGCCACCGCCCCGGAGACCACCGGCTGGCCGGAGAAGATGGCGACCCTCGACCACGACCCGACCACCGCCCACATGCGCCTCTTCTGGCCCCCGGTGGGCGACCCCGAGCAGGGCGAGCGGTTCCTCGACGCCCCGATCTGGCGGGTCTGCCCGGTGCGCGTCTACGAGCGCGAGCCCGCCTGGGTCGGCCAGCCGCGGGTCGCGGTGAGCTTCGAAAACTGCCTCAAGTGCGAGTCGTGCTGGCGCGGGGACGCTACCGTCGACTGGTCGCGCACCCGCCACCACGTCACCTATCCCATCCTCGGCGAGGTGGCGGCCCGCTGGGCGCGCGAGCGCACCCCGGCGCCGCCGCGGCCGCTCCACCCGCCGCGGGCTCACAACCGGCCGGTGCCCGCCTGGCTCAACGCCCTCGGCGAGGGGGTCGGGCCGGAGGTGCGCGACCGCCTCACCGCCGTGCGCCTCGCCTGTGACGCCTACCATCGCCGCCTGGAGCAGACCCCCCGGGTGGTGGACGGCCCGGCCCTGGCCACCCTGGGTGAGGCGGTGGAGCGGGTGGCGCGCGCCTGGGA
>CAZRGD010000106.1:0-7606 GCA_964599505.1 uncultured Nitrospirota bacterium
GGCGAGGCGGGCGTGGCGCACCGCCGCCGGGGTGATCTCGTGCGGCCGGTCGAGGCCGGCGTCGGTGGCGGTGCAGATGAGGAGGTCGGTGAGGACGGCAACGGCGGGCGGCGCGCCGTCCCCTCCGGAGAGGGCGAATGCATCCGCGTCGCCGCGCTCCACGGTGCGCAAGAGGGGGAGGAGGGTCGGCGTGAGGCGAAGGTCGCGGCCGGTCTCACCGCCGATACGCACGGTGCCGTTGCGGAGGTCCACCGCCGCCGGCTCCAGGGTGGCCGTCTCCTCCGGGGTGGCGCCGGCCAGCAGGAGGGCGAGGAGGAGGTCGACCGGCGGGGCGGCGGCGTCGAGGAGGGTGGCGATCTCCGCGCCGTTGAGCTCGCGTGGAAACGAAGGGGGGAGCTGGGCGACGGGTGAGACGTCGAGCGCCTCCACCCGCCGGCGCTCCAGCGTCGGCCACGGGCCCGGCGTGGTCGCCGGTGGTGCTGCAGGCGCAGGCGGCGGGCGGGTGAGAAAGTCGTAGAGGGCCACCACGACGACGGCGGCAAGGAGCGCCACGGCGAGGGCGATCGCCCCGTCGCGTTTGTACGGCGGCCCGGTCGGTCGCGCGGGGACCGTGGCACCTTCCAGGATTTCCACCTTGGTTCGTGGACGCTCCACCCCCACGGCGAGGCGGGCCCGTTGTTCCCGAGCGTCGTGGACGAGCCCCTCCAGCCGTTCCAGGTCCGCTGCCTTCCCCTGGTATTCCTGAAAGCGGGCGGAGAATGCCTGCGCCTCCTTTTCCTTCACCGCGACCTCTTGGCGCAGGCGGTGCACCGCGGCGCGCGCCGCCTCGACCTCCTGGGTCGCTTCCGCCAGGGCGGCCTGCTGGCTGCGCTCGGTCTCCCGCGCCAGCTCTTCGTCGAGGCGCGCCATCTTCGTCTTCAACAGCTTCGCCTCGGGCTCGATCGCCAGCCGCTTCGGGGGGAATCGCTGGGCCAACTCCGCCCACCGCTCGACCAGCTCGCTCGCCCGCTGCTTGAGGGCGGAGATGGTGCGCTGGTCCTTGGTGCGTACCACCGCCTCGCCACGTTTGATCGCGCCGCGCACCGCGCTCCGGCGCCCTTCGGCGGTGGCGAGGGTCTCGGCGGCATTGTTCAGGGCGGTCTGCAGCCCCTTCAGGCGCGCGGTCGCCTGGCTCTCGTCGCGCTCCAAAGAGACGATCGCGTAGCGACCTCCGAAGGTGGCGAGGCTATCGCGGGCGGCGGCGACGCGCTCCTCCAGGGCGGCGATCTGCCGGTCGAGGGTCTCATCCGCCTGCGAGGCGTTGGAGGTCGCCTCCGCCTCCACCCGTGCCTGGTACGCCCCAACCACCTGATCCACGAGGCGGGCGAGGAGGTCGGGGTCTTTGCCGGTGGCGGTGAGCACCGTCACGTGGGTCCCGGAGACCGGCGCTACCGCGAGGCGGCTCTGGGCGGCGGCCACCGGGTTTCTCTCGGGGAGGCCCATCTCCACCAGGGCGGGGCGGATCTGTTCGAGGAGCGGCCGACTGGTAAGGACCTCGCACTGGGTCAGAAAATGGCGGTCCCCCTCGTCCACCGCCACCGCGTCGTGTTGCCCGACCTGCTCCAGGTGGAGGCGCGCGGCGGCAACGTAAAAGGGTGGCCGATGCAGATCCCACCACAGCCCCGCCGCCGCCACCGTGACGAAGACGGCGAAGAAGAGCGGCAGCCGGCGGCGACGGCGCGGGGTGGTGAGGAGTGGTTCGACTTGGGGCGACATGGCGACTTCGGCGTCAACACTACCCCGTCGGCGATCGGTGACAAGCGGTCAAGCGTTTGCAGGGGGGCGACGAAGAAGAAGGAAGCTAGGGACCCACAAAGAAAGATCTCCCTATCTGACGTAAATCCAAGCGCGAAAATAACGAGATCTTTCTTTGCGGGTCCCAAGGAGGCCGCCATGAATTGTGAGCAACACGAGATTCTGGTCCGCAACGAGCGCCACGTCCGCTCCCCGCGTGAAGACGAGGAGCGTCTCGCTCACTGGCTCCACGACGAGCACGACAAGGATGTCCTCTCCGTCCACCTCGCCTACCTCCTCGATCGGATGGAGGAGGAGGTGCGGTGTCAGTTCCTCCACTCGCTTCAAGAGTGCCAGGCGAGCAAGGAGGCGAAGATCCGCGAGCGCCTCGCCGAGAACCTCTTCGAGGCGGACCTGATGGACTAGATTTCAGCGAGCTGAAATCTAAGACGGCTGAGCCTACGGCTCAGCGTGGAACCACTGCTTCGCGTCCTCGGCGATGATCGATAGCGCAGGCACCAGCAGCAGGTTGATGAGGGTGGCAAAGAGGATGCCGAAGGCGAGGGAGATCGCCATCGGGATGAGGAAGCGCGCCTGAACGCTGGTTTCCATGATCATCGGCATGAGGCCGAAGAAGGTGGTGATGGAGGTGAGGAGGATGGGGCGGAAGCGGCGCACCCCCGCGTCGACCATCGCCCCGAAGGCGTCGCGGCCCTCGCGCAGGCGGTTGGCGGTGGTGATGAGCAAGAGGGCGTCGTTGATCACCACCCCGGAGAGGGCGACGATGCCGAAGATTGACAGCATCGACAGGTGGTACCCCATGACGATGTGGCCGATCACCGCCCCCACCACCCCGAAGGGGATCGCCACCATGATCAGGAGCGGCTGGAGGTAGCTCCTGAGGGGGATGGCAAGCAGGGCGTAGATGGCGAAGAGGGCGAGGAGGAAGCCGCGCCGCATCGATCCCATGGACTCGCGCTGCTCCTTCTGCTCCCCCTCCAGATCGTAGGCGAGGCCCGGGTCGTCGGCGGTCAGGCGCGAGAGGAGACGTGCATCGAGGTCGGGGAGGACCTCGCCGGCGGAGGTGGTGGTGCTGTCCACCGCGGCGGTGACGTTGATCACCCGCTTGCGCCCCCACCGGTGGATGACGTCGTAGCCGCGCCCCTCACTCACCTCCGCCGCTTGGCCGAGGGCCATCTCGCCACCGCCGGGGGTGCGGATGCGGAGGCGCTCGAGGTCGGCGACGCTTTTTCGCTCCGTCTCGGGGTAGCGGACCATCACTCGCACCTCGTTGCGGCCACGCTCGAAGCGCAACGCCTCGGCGCCGTAGAAGGCGGCGCGGACCTGACGCCCGAGGTCGGTCTCGCTCACCCCGAGGGTGCGTGCCGCGGGCCGCAGGTGGAGGCGGATCTCGCGTTTTCCGGGCTCGGCATTGGTGGCGATGTCGTGGACCCCCGGGTAGGTGGCGAGTGCCGCCTCCACCTCCTGTGCCGCCCGATCCAGCCGCGCCGGGTCGGTGTGGGCGAGCTGGATGTCGATGTTCGCCCCCATGTGGACGACGCTCGATTGGAAGGTGAGGGAGCGCACCCCGGGGAGCTCGCCCACCCGGTCGCGCCACCGGTCGGAGATCTCTTTCGCGGGGACGCCGCGGGTCTCCGACCCCTGAAGGAACATGGCGATGGCGGCGCGGTGGCCGCCGGTGGCGGCCTCGTTGGCCACCGGACCCATGCCGCTGAGCGTGCCGCCGATGACGGCGTAGAGGTGGCGCAGGACCGAGTCGCCCGCCGGCCGGTGGGCGTCGTACTCGGCGGTGGTCGCCTCGCCGGCCGCGACGATCCGCTGGGCCACCGCGTCGGTCACCGCTGCCGGTGTCCCCACCGGCATCTCCAGGGCCACCTTGATCACGTCGCCATCCACCTCCGGCATCATCACGAAGCGCAGAAGGCCGCCGCGCACCGTCCCGAGGGTCAGGAGGAGCAGGGCGACGGCAGTGGCGGCGGTGCTGTAGCGGTGGTGCATGCAGCGGCGGAGGGAGCGCCGGTAGGGGCCGGTGATGAACCAGTCGAGGGTGTGGCCGAATCGCCGCCGTAGGCGGTCGAGCGCCCCGAGCAGGCCGTGGGCCGCCGGACGCGGCGCCCCCATGGAGAGATGGGAGGGGAGGACGAAGAGAGCCTCGGTGAGGGAGATGAGGAGGATCGGTACCACCACCTGGGGGACGACGCCGATGAACTTGCCGAGCATCCCCTGGATAAAGGCGAGGGGGAGGAAGGCGGCCACCGTGGTGAGGACCGAGAAGACCACCGGGATCCCCACTTCCACCGCCCCGTCCGCCGCCGCCTGTGGGTAACTCTTGTCCTGGTGGCGATGGTCGTAGACGTTCTCGCCGACGACGATCGCGTCGTCTACCACGATCCCCAACGCCATGATGAAAGCGAACAGCGATACCATGTTGATGGAGACATCGAGCGCCGGAAACAGCAGCAGCGCCCCCAAAAAAGAGATGGGGATGCCGAGCATCACCCACAGCGCCAGGCGGATCTCCAGAAAGAGGCCGAGGCAGATGAGGACCAGGACCAGGCCGTAGGCGGCGTTGCTGAGCAGCAGGTGCTCGCGCGCCGCCAGGACCTCGGAGCGGTCGTCCCAGGTGGCGAGCTTGACCGTGGGCGGTAGCTCTTGTTGCTTGTGCTCGATGTACCGGTGGACGGCGCGGGAGATCTCCACCGGTGTCTGGTCACCGACCCGAAAGACGTCGACCATCGCCGCGGGCAGACCATCGAAGCGCGCCACCGTGTCGGTCTCGCGGAAGGTGTCGCGCACCGTCGCGATCTCGCCGAGGCGCACCGCGGTACCGTCCGGCTTGGCGATCACCACGATGTCGCTGTACGCCGGTCCGGTCTCCCGCCGCTCCGGGGTGCGCACCAGGATTTCGCCGCCGGCCCCACGGATGACCCCGCCGGGGAGGTCGAGGGAGGCGCGGCGCACCCGCGCCGCCACCTCGTCGAGGGTCAGGCCGTAGCGGCGCAGGTTAGCCTCGGAGATCTCGATGGAGATCTCGTACGGCCGTACCCCGGAGAGCGACGTCTGGGTCACCTCGGGTAGCGCCAGGAGGTCGTCACGGATCGACTCCGCCTGCTCCCGCAGGGTGTGCTCGGTCAGCTTGCCGTAGACCACCAGGGAGATCACCTGGCGCCGGTTCACCGCCTTGCTGACGATCGGCTCCTCCGCCTCGTCGGGGAAGGTGGTGATCCGGTCCACCGCGTTCTTCACGTCCTGGAGCACCAGGTCGGCGTCCTCGCCCTCGCGCACCGTGGCGGTGATCGTGGCGATTCCCTCCGACGCCTGGGAGGCGATCTCCTTCACCCCCTCGACGCCGGTGAGGGCCTCCTCCACCGGCAGGCAGATGCCGCGCTCCGCGTCCTCGGGGGTGGCACCGGGATACGGAACGTCCACATGGACCATGTCGAGGTTGATCTCCGGGAAGACCTCCTGGCGCACGGCGCGCGCCATGACCAGGCCGCCGACCACGAAGACGAGCATGAGGAGGTTGGCGGCGACATGGTTCGCCGCCATCCAGCGGATCGCGCGGTTCATCTCTCCGACCCCCCGGCGTGGCCGATCCGCGGCAGCGCCCGGCGCTCCACCGGCCGCAACCGCAATCCGTCGGCGGCGCCGGTGAGCTGGGTGAGGATCAGCCGGTCGCCGTCGGCGAGGCCGTGGTCGACGAAGAGGGTCTCCCCCTCACGCCACACCACCGAGATCGTGCGGGTCTCGAGTCGGTTCTCCGGGGTCGCCACCCACACCTGGTCGCCGGCGTGGACCGCGCGTCGTTCCACCGCCACCACCTGCGACAGGCGGCGACCCGCGAGCTCGACCGCGGCGAAGACTCCCACCTCCAGGTCGGCACGGCCCGCATGGGGGTGGCGAAGCTGGTACGGGTCGTCCACCGCTACCACCACCCGGCTCATGCGACCCACCGTGTCCACCTCCCCGAGGCTGCGGACCACCCGGCCCTCCCACGTGTCGCGCCGGCCGTCACGCTCGACCACCACCGTGGCGGCGGAGCCGCCGGTCGCGCCACCGCCATCGGCGCGTGGGATGGTGAGGGTGGCCAGCGCCGCGGGCGGCAACGGGACCACCACCTCCGCCTGGTCGGTGCCTGCCACCTGGGCCACCACCGTACCGGTGCGCACCACCTGCCCCACGTCCACCGACTCGGAACGCACCCGGCAGTTGAAGGGGGCGGTGACCCGGGTGCGCGCCAGGTTCAGCTCCGCCTGGGCCACCGATGCCTCGGCCGCGGCCACCGTGGCGCGGGCCGAGGCGAGCTGCGGCTCGTAGACCACCAGGGGGGGCGGCGGCTCGCCCGCCGGGTGGAGCCGCTGCCACTCGTTTCGCGCCACCTTGGCGCGTCCCTCGGTGGTGGCGAGCTCCACCCGTGCCTGGGCGGCGGTGGCGCGGGCCTGCTCCACCGCCAGGCGGTAGTCGGTCGTCTCGATCGCGAAGAGGAGATCGCCATCGGAGAAGAGCCCGCCGGCGACTAAGTTGGGGGCGACCTCGACGACCTTGCCTCCGACCTCCGGGGTAATCGCCACCGCCCGCCGTGGCTGGATGGTGCCGGTGGCGGCGACCGTCGCCTGGTGGTCACCGACATGCACCGTAGTCACCTCCACTACCGGCCCGGCGGCTACGTGTGGGGTGCGCACCGGCGGCTTGCGCGCGTGCAGCAGCAGCCGCATGCCGCCGATGCCGAGGGCGAGGACGACGATGGGAAGGACGATGCGGAAGAGATTGGATCGCGAGGCCATGGCGTTTCAGGAGAGGGGGGCAAGGGAGGGACGGTGGGGGGGTAAACCACGAAGGTCACGAAGGGGAGTGCTCGCGATTTCGTGTCGTTGGGGGCGCACCGTGCGTGCGGCGGCCGCCTGGAAGGCGAGGGGCTCGCGCGGAGACGCGGAGGGGCGTCGCACCGGGGGGCAGGTTCTCTCTCGCGCACGGCCGCGGCTCCGGCAGTGGCCGGAAGCGAAGGGGGCCGAGGTGTCTCCCTTCCGTGTCCTTCCGTGGATTCCGTGGCTAGTTTTCCTGCCAGACACGACCGGTCCTCGGTAGGGCAGCCGTGCCGCCGTCGCTCAGAGCAGGACTCCGCGTCTCCGCGTCTCCGCGCGAGGCCTGCTTCCGGCCACCTCCCACCGGCCTCGGCGAAGCGGCGGATGACGCCTGGAGGCGTGGTTCGCACGAGGCCCGTCATCGCATCACCTTCGCCTCTCCGTGCGCGGTTTTTTCGATGGTGGCTCCTGATTCTTCCCCGGTCGCCCAGACGCCACCGAGGGCCCGGGCGAGGGTGATCCTGTCGGTAAGGAGTCCGCGGCGGACGGCGAGCAAGTCCGACTCGGCGGCGAGATGGGCCTGCTGGGCGGCGAGCATGGGGAGGTAGTCGCTCACCCCCTGGCGATAGCTGTCGCTCGCTGCGCGCAGGGTCGCCGCGGTCGCCGCCACCCGCTCGCGCGTGCGCGCCACCGAGAGCTCCCCGGTGCGGTTGGCGGTGAGGCCGTCCTCCACCTCTTGCAGGGCGCGCAATAGCGTTGCGCGGAAGGTGGCGGCTGCGGCCTCGCGCTCCGCCTGGCGTTGGTGCGCTTCGGCCCGTAGCCGGCCGCCGTCGATGAGCGGCTGGGTGAGGGCGGCGGCGATCTCCCAGAAACGGCCGACGATCGCGCCGGTGGAGAAGGCGGTGGTGGAGCGGCCGAAGTCGGCGGTGAGGCGCAGCGCCGGCATCCGCGCGGCGATCTCCGCGGCGCCGCGGCTGCCCGCGGCCTTCCCCCGCGCCAGGGCCGCGGCG
>CAZRGD010000107.1:0-7590 GCA_964599505.1 uncultured Nitrospirota bacterium
ACGGGTCAGTGCCCCTGACGCCCCCCCCGGTCTCCCCGGTCCCCCGAAAAGCTGACCGCTGACCGCCGCTACCGGCCGCGGCCGCAGAGGACCACGCCGACGGTCCGCGCCAGGATCCGCAGGTCGAGCCACGGCCCCTGGTTCTTCAGGTAGTAGAGGTCGTACTCGAGCTTCTCCCGGTGCTCCTCTTCGCTCACCGCGTACTCGGCGTTCACCTGCGCCCAGCCGGTGATCCCCGGCTTCACCGCGGTGCGGTAGCGGTAGAAGGGAATCCGCGCCTCGAGCTCCTCGGCGAAGCACTGGCGCTCGGGACGCGGGCCGATGAGGCTCATGTCGCCGATGATGACGTTCCAGAGCTGCGGCAGCTCGTCGATCCGTAGGCGGCGGAGAACGGCGCCGACGCGGGTGATGCGCGGGTCGTCCTCGGTGGCCTGGCGCGGGCCACCCGCCTCGGCGTCCGCCACCATCGTGCGCAGCTTCCAGACACAGTATTGCTTGCCCCCAAGGCCGAGCCGCTCCTGGCAGTAAAAGACGTCACCGCGCGAGTCAATCTTGATCGCCGCCGCCGCTAGGAGAATCAGCGGCAAGGCCGGGACGAAGAGAAGGAGGGCGACGAGGATCTCCATCGCGCGCCGGATCCAACCGGTGGCCCAGCCGCGGTCGAAGCCGTGGGCAAAGGCGAGGTGGCAGGCGAGATGGGAGGTAACGGGGAGGCGACCGAAGAGTTTCTCGTAGAAGGCGTGGTAATCGACCACCCGAGCGCCGGCCAGGCGTGCCTCCACCAGCGCCTCGGCGGGCAGGGCGGCAATGCCACATGGGTCGGTAATGACCACGTCATGCACCCCCTCGGCACCCATCCAGCTAGCGAGGTGAGGGCCGCTGCTGGTCGGGTCGAGGACCCCGGCGACCTCGTAACGGGGGTGATTCTCAAGGGATTCGCGCAGGGTGACGGCCCCCTCGCCACTTCCCACCAGGAGGACCCGGCGCGGCCGCCTCCGCCCCCAGGCGAGGACAACGCCCCACCCCACGAGAGCGGTGTTGACGAGATACTGAGCGAGGGTGGCGAGGGGGAAGGTAGACTCCCCCGCAGCCGGGACCACGGTCGACAACGCCTCCGCCCCGAGGACAAAGAGGACGTTGATGACCAGAGCGGCGGCGATCAGGACGAGAGATCTCATCGGTTGAGGTGTGTGAAATGTGCCAGTGAAGGGCTTGTGGAACCCGCCGAGAGGCCCCTCCTCGGCTGCGTAGGAGAGACTTGCAGGATGTATGCCACCCCGAAGGGGTCCCCATACCGTTTTGGTTGAAATAATCTAACTGATTGGAATCACTACATCGGCACCCCTCCAGCCGGATCGGCCGCTCCAACCGGTCCAAGGCTGCGTCTCATATCGAAACAAATGAGGCAATTCCAGATGAGACACCCGTCTCACATTGAAACACCTCTCCGACTGAGGCCCGAATCGGGGGTCGGAGGAGCCCAGAATGGGAGAAAACACGCCGCGCGCGCCGCTTATGTACGGCCCGTGCTCAGGCTCCTAGGCGCTTCGCGACCGGTTACGCCACCCGGTTGCGCGCCTTGCCGGCGAAAAAGGCGTCGATGTTGGCGCCGATCTCGTTGAGCAGCCGCTGGCGCGCCTCGCGGCTCGCCCACGCGGTGTGCGGAGTGAGCAGGAGGTTCGGGATGTCCGGGGCGAGGAGGGGGTTGTCGGGAGCCGGCGGCTCGTCGGTGAGGACGTCGAAGGCGGCACCGCCGAGCTGACCGCTGCGCAGGGCCGCGGCCGTCGCCGCCTCGTCCACCACCCCGCCGCGCGCCATGTTCAACAGCAGGGCGCCACGGCGCATTGCCGCGATCTCCGCCACACCGATCAGCCCCTCGGTCTGCGCCGACAGGGCGCAGTGGACGGAGAGGACGTCGACTCGTGGCAGCAACTCCGCCAGCCCCTGCCGCTCCCCCACCGGATAGGCGACCCGTGGCCGGCTCGCCGCCGCCACCACCTCCATGCCGAGGGCGCGGCACACATGGGCCACCGCCTTGCCGATGGTCCCGTAGCCGACGATCCCGAGCCGCTTGCCCGCCACCTCGGTGATCGCCCAATCCAGGAGGTTGAACTGGGGTGAGGCAGCCCAGGCGCCGGTGCGGGCGGCGGCGTCGTACTCGCGCAGGTGCATGGCCAGCGCCAGGAGCGAGCCCACCGTGTGCTGCACCACCGACGGGGTGGAGTAGCCGGCGACGTTCGCCACCGCCACCTTCGCGGCGCGGGCGGCGTCGAGGTCGATGTTGTTCACCCCGGTGGCGGCCACCGCGATCAGCCGCAGGTGGGGTGCGGCGGCGATCTCCTCCCTGCCGAGGACCACTTTGTTGGTGATCACCACCTGCGCGTCGCGGATCCGCTCCCCCACCTCCGCCGGGGTGGTGGCGTCAAAGGTCGTGAGGTCGCCCATCGACGCCAGCACCGCGAGGTCGAGATCGCCGCGGTCGAGGGTGGCGCGGTCGAGGAGGCAGAGACGGGGGCGCTCCATGGCGGACTCCTGAGTAGCGGCGGCGCGCGGTTTCGTGCGTTGGTGCCCCCGGCAGGGCTCGAACCTGCGACCCCAGGATTAGGAATCCTGTGCTCTATCCTGCTGAGCTACGGGGGCGGGTGGCGGAAGGTAGCGGATCCGGGTCCAGTGTGGACAGGGTGGGGATTGAGGCCAAGCCGTGGCTACCGATGAGGTGGGTTGGAGGTTTCGTACCATGACCCGACCGCGTCTCGACATGCTCTCGATGCTCGCCCACGACTTGAAGGCGCCGGTGGTCTCCATCCGCCAGGCGTGCTCCATGTTCGACGACGGCCTCCTGGGGGAGGTGAGCGGCGACCAGCACGAGACCGTGGGGATGATCGCCGCCAACGCCGCCACCCTGGAGCGGATGGTGGGGGACTTTCTCGACATCGTCCGCTGCGTCGAGGGGGCGACCCGGCTCCACATGGAGCAGGTCCAGCTCCCCGCCGTCGTCCGGGCGGTGGCGCGGCAGATGGCGCCGACCCTCGACCGGGCGAAGGTCACCCTCCCCCTCACCGCCGACGACGAACTGGGGCCGGTATGGGCGGACGGTGTCCAACTCCAGCGGGTGGTCACCAACCTGGTGGCCAACGCGGTGCGCTACGCACCGCCGGAGAGCGCCATCGAGGTGGTGGTGGAGGGCGACGCGAACACCCAGCGGCTCGCCCTCCACGACCACGGCCCGGGGATCCCCGCCGACGAGCTCGACTCGATCTTCTCGCGCTTCTGGCAGGGAGAAGAGCGGGTGAGCTCGGGCAACTGCGGCCTCGGCCTCTTCCTCTGCCGGGCGATCCTCGATCAGCACGGCGGTCGGATCTGGGCAGAGAGCGAAGAGGGAGAGGGCGCCACCTTTTGTTTCGAGATCCCGGTGGATCGCCGCGCCAACCTGCGGCGTGCGGCGGCCGACGAGGCCACGGAGGCGCTCTCGGCGACGCGCTGAGCGCGGATCCGGTCGCCGGGGGTCCGGTCGCAGGAGGACCGCCGGATCGTTTCACCCGTGACATCGGCCCCCGGAGGGCGGAGAATCGCCGGCCATGGGCGGAGCCCCGCGGGAGATTCTGCGTAGCGTCTTTGGCTACGACCGCTTTCGGTCCCCTCAGGAGGAGGTGATCGAGACGGTGGTGGGTGGGGGTGACTGCCTCCTGGTGATGCCCACCGGCGGCGGCAAGTCCCTCTGTTTCCAGATCCCCGCCCTCGTGCGTGACGGCTGCGGGGTGGTGGTCTCGCCCCTCATCGCCCTGATGCACGATCAGGTCACCGCGCTTTCACTCCTCGGGGTGCGCGCCGCCTACCTCAACTCGACCCTCAACCCCGGGGAGCGGCGGCAGGTGGAGGAGCGGCTGCTTTCCGGCGACCTCGACCTCCTCTACGTCGCCCCCGAGCGGCTCCTCATGGAGGGGACCCTGGCCCTCTTGGGACGGGTGAAGCTGGCGCTGTTCGCCATCGACGAGGCCCACTGCGTCTCCCAGTGGGGCCACGACTTCCGCCCCGAGTACCTGAAGCTCGCCCAGCTCGGCGAGCGGTTCCCGGAGGTGCCGCGGATCGCCCTTACCGCCACCGCCGACGGCGAGATGCGCGAGGAGATCGTCCGTCGCCTCAACCTCACCAACGCCCGCTCCTTCGTGAGCGGCTTCGACCGGCCAAACATCTGCTACCGGGTGGCGGCGAAGCGCGATGGTCGCGCCCAGCTCCGCCGCTTCCTCGACGACCACCGGGGGGAGGCGGGGATCGTCTACTGCCTGTCGCGCAAAAGGGTGGACGAGACCGCCGCGTGGCTGCGCGACCAGGGGTGGGACGCACTGCCCTACCACGCCGGGCTGGAGACGGAGGTGCGGCAGGCGAACCAGGGCCGCTTCCTCACCGACGACGGGGTCGTGATCGTCGCCACCATCGCCTTCGGCATGGGGATCGACAAGCCGGACGTGCGCTTCGTCGCCCACCTCGACATGCCCCGCTCCATCGAGGCGTACTACCAGGAGACCGGCCGCGCCGGCCGCGACGGACTGCCGGCAGACGCCTGGATGGTCTACGGCCTCGGCGACGTCATCACCCTGCGCAAGATGGTGGCCTCCTCGGAGGCGGATGAGACCCACAAGCGGCGCGAGGGCCAGCGGCTGGAGGCGATGCTCGGCTTCTGCGAGGCGACCACCTGCCGCCGTGCGCTCCTCCTGGGCCACTTCGGCGACGCCCAACCCGGGCCGTGCGGCCGCTGCGACAACTGCCTGGAGCCCCCCGCCACCTGGGACGCCACCGAGGCGGCGCGTCAGGCCCTGTCGTGCTGCTACCGCACCGGCCAGCGGTTCGGCGTCGGCCACCTGGTCGACGTCCTCACCGGCAAGGAGACCGAGCGCGCCCTCCAGCTCGGCCACCACCGCCTCTCGACCTTCGGGATCGGCACAGACCGGTCGGCAACGGCGTGGCGCGCCCTCTTCCGCCAGCTCATCGCCGGCGGCTTTCTCGCCGTCGACGGGGACGGCTACGGCACCCTGTCGCTCACCGACCGCTGCCGGCCGCTCCTCCACGGCGAGGCGCAGCTCACCGTGCGCGAGGAGGCGCGCGCACCGGCGAAGCCGCGCCGGGAGCGGCCCAAGGGTGGGCGTCCCGCACCGCTGCCAAGCGACGCCGACCCCGCCCTCTGGGAGGCGCTACGTACCACCCGCAAGGGGCTCGCCGACGCCCAGGGGGTCCCCCCCTACGTCATCTTCCACGACGCCACTCTCCTGGAGATGGCGGTCCGCCGCCCTGCCAGCCACGCCCAGCTCCTGGAGGTGAACGGTGTCGGCGAGACCAAGCTGGAGCGCTACGGCGACGCCTTCCTCGCCGTCCTCCGCGACCCCACCGCCCCGCCGCCCACCCCGCCGAGCGAGTGACGGATGCACGTCGTCGACACCCTCATCCTGCCGCTGCTCTTTTCCGTCTTCCTCCTCGCCCTCGGCTACCTCGGCTGGAAGGACCTCCAGGCCGAGCGACGGCGACGGCGAGCGCCACCCGAGGCGAAGGGCGACCCCAAGGGAGGTGATTCACCCGCCGGTACGACCGGAAGCGGGGAAACGACCACGAAGGCAGGGGAGCAGTAGGTCGTAGACAGGCGGGAAACGGGACCGGGGGGGCCTCTGAACGGCGGCCTCGCGCAGAGGCGCAGGGGCGCAGGGGCGCAGATCGATGTCCTGGAGGCGGCATGTAGCCAGCTTGCGGAGGGTTCCGAGATGGCCCGCGTCATCGACTCCATCCCCGGTTCCGGGATCACGCTGAAAGCGTGCGAGCGCCGCAAGCACTGCGGTCCCCCAGTGGCGCCGGCGTGTTTATCCTGCGCCGCACACCACCCACGAACGGAGACTTTGCCATGCCCCATATCAAGTTCATGCCGTGCGGCCTCGAGGGCGAGGTGGCCGAGGGGACCACGATCATCGACGCCTCCGAGGAGCTCGACCTCCTCGGGGTTGCCGGGCTGGAGGTCCCCGACGGCTGCACCCGCCAGTGTGAGTGCTGCACCTGCAAGGTGCGTATCGTCGAGGGGTGGGACCACATCTCGGAGATGTCCGATGACGAGAACGACCTCCTTGCCGACAACGGCGCCGAAGACGACGACCGCCTGTCGTGCCAGGCGAAGATTTTGGGCGACGTGGTGGTCTGGTTCGACGGCACCTGAGGGGCGCGCGGGCGAGTGGTGGAGGCGGTGGGTTGGAGGGTATCCTGCGCGGACCACACTGATATGACGTTCCTCCCGCGCCCGACCTCCGGGTCGCAGGCGGACCACGCCGATTAGCCTCCTGTCGTGACCCATCCCGTCTATATCCAGTCGATTGCCGCCCTCCTGCCGGGCCGCCCGATCACCAACGGTGAGATCGAGGCGGTCCTCGGCCGGGTCGGCGGCCAGCGGTCGCGGGCACGTGCCATCGTCTTGCGCCGCAACGGTATCAAGCAGCGCCACTACTGCTTCGACCCCGAGAGCCGCCAATGGAGCCACACCGGGGCGTCGCTCGCCGCCGCCTGCGGCCGTGAGGCGGTGGCGCGGGCGGGAATGGCGCTCGACGAGATCTCCTTCCTCTGTTGCGCCACCACCACCCCGGACCAGGTGCTGCCGCCCCACGCCGCCATGGTCCAGGGGGAGCTGGGAATCGAGCGATGTGCCATCGGCACGGTCCACGGGGTGTGCAGCGCCTCCGCCGGCGCCTTCGACTGGGCCGCCCTGCAGGTGGCCGCCGGCCGCCACCCGAACGCCCTGGTGATCGCCAGCGAGCGCGCCTCCCAGGGGCTCCGGCGCGAGCACTACGAGTACGGCCCCCGCTTTCGCGCCTTCCTCCAGGAGATTTGTGCCGAGATCGGGGCGACGGCGACCACCGGCAATATCGACGCAGCCCTCGATCGCCACCACCGCACTCTGGAGTTCGACGAGGACTTCCTCCGCTGGATGCTCTCCGACGGCGCCGGTGCGGTCGTTCTCGGCAGCAAGCCCCGCCCCGGCAGCCTGGAAGTGATCCACGTGGAGATGGAGTCGCGCGCCGGCACGCTGCCGTCGTGCATGACCGGCGGCATCGAGTGGTCCGACTGTGTGGTGGACGCGGCGATCGACGGGGTGCTGAACCTGCGCCAGGACATCGAGCTTCTCAACGACCACATCGTACCGGTGACCGTGGAGGCGGTCAGCCGCTGCCTCGACCACGCCAAGGTGGCGCCGGAGTCGGTGGAGGTGATCATCCCCCACCTCTCCAGCATCTACTTCATCGACCACACCGTCGAGCGGCTTGCCGAGGTGGGGCTGGCGCTGCCGAAGGAGCGGTGGTTCACCAACCTCACTCGGGTCGGCAACGTCGGCACCGCCTCCATCTGGATCGCCCTGGAGGAGGCGATGCGTACCGGGCGGATCCAGGCCGGCCAGACGGTCCTGCTGGTGGTGCCCGAGTCGTCGAGGTTCAACACCGTCTGCATCCTGTTCAAGGCGATCTAGGCGTCTGTCGGACTCTGGCGATCGTCGCGAGGGTGGTGAAACGCCCCCCCCTCCCTCCGGGCTTACCCGGTCCCATATCTTTTTTGCTGGACACCGTA
>CAZRGD010000108.1:0-6385 GCA_964599505.1 uncultured Nitrospirota bacterium
GCCGGCCCACGCAGCCCCGAGCGGGCCCGCCCCCCCCTCAGATTACTCTGGGTCACCCTCCTGCCCGCACCCCCCCCCCCCCCCCACCCTCCTCCCCGCCCACCCCACCCCCCACCATCCTTGCCCCCCCCGCCCCCCCCCCCCCCCCCCAGCCCCCCGCTCCCCCGCCGTCCTCGCCCCCCCCCCCCCACGCCCCCCCCCCCACCCACCCCCCCCCGGGAACCGCCGGCCCGCCTCCCCGCAGGGGAGGCCGGCATTTCTTGTGTTCGCGCAGCGAAAAAAATTAGCCGCCAAAAAGAACCCGCTCCTCCTCGGCATCGAGGTGGTCCCACGCCGACTCGGGACCGGTACGAAAGGGCGGCAAGGGGGCACCGGCGGGGCGCAGGAGGACGACCCGCTCGCCCGCCACCCGCACCGGAAGGTAGGTGTAGCAGGAGCCGCCGGCAATCCGCGCCACCAGCTCCACTACCTCCGGCTCCAGCCGCTCGGCCACCACCACCACCGGCCGTGGCGGGGCGTCGCCGATCGCGGCGTCCGGGAAGATGCGGCGGATCCACGGCAGAAAGTTGGCGGCGGTGCGCGCCGCCACCACCACCTGCTCCACCTGTACCGCCTCGCCGGTGCGGTACGGGAGGCAGAGGCAGAGCCGGCCGTCCACCTCCACCGCCAGGACCACCGTCGCTGCGTGGCCACACACCTCGAAGACGGGATCGAGGAGGGTGGCCGGCGGCCGGAGCTGGTCCACGGCGGCGCCCACCGCAGCGCGCAGGGTCGCGGCGTCACCAAAGGGGGCGATCTCGATGCGGGGGAGTGGATCGGCCATGGCCATGGCTCCGGTCAGACGGGTTGAAGGAGGGTGGTGAGGGTGGTGAGGGTGGTGGAGGTAGGGCGTGACGCTGGTGGACCATCGGCGATCAGGAGGTCAGCGAGGTGGGCGATCGCCTCGCCGACCCCCGCTGCATCGGGGGTACCACCGACGGCGCCGCGGCGCAGCGCCGCTGTTGTAGTCTTGCCGCATCCGCCCTTCTGGTTGGCTACTGTCCAGACGTCCATCGCACCGCCTCCCTTTCCGCGCCGCGCGGCAAAAGCTCACATGCCCGAGGCGCTCCTGTGGGGTTTCTCCTCTGCCGCGGCCTCGGGGTCGGGGCCGCGACGGCGTTGGTATCGGGCCACGTCGCGCGCCAGGGCGGCGACGTCGATGATCCACTGCTGGCCGGTGAGGGCCTCGAAGGCGGTCTCCTCGTAGATGACCAGCACCACGGACTCGCTCGCCACCAGGGTGAGCTCCACCAAGGGTCGGCGGACGGTGGGCAGGAGGCGGCGAAGCGCCCCCACCGAGCCGCGCACCCGCTGCAGGGGCACACCGCCGTCGAGGAGCCTTTTTACCGTCGCCAGGGCGACGAGGTCCTGAAAGGTGTAGCGGGCGTGGCCGCCTGCGGTCCGCGCCCCCGGGACGACCAGATCGCTCTTCGCCCAGTGCGAGAGCTGCCGGTGGGTGATCCGAAGGATCCCCACGATCTCGCGTGGCGCAAACAGGCGTCGAGCCTCGGCCATGGCGACTCATCCTGCTGGGTAATCGGCCGCTGGGTAAACGATGGGACGAGCGGCGGTTACGCGAGTCTTGTACGATTCCTGAATACCGCCGTCAACAACTTTCTTACACGAACGGCCAGATATTGTGACGTTCGGTTGGGAGGGGACAGGGGCCGGAAGCAACGCGCCAGACCGGCAGCGTGGGGTGGTAGGAGCGGGCCATGCCCGCGACCGGCGAGGGATCGCGGCCAAAGGCCCCGCCCGCCCTGCGGGCCGGATCGCCGGCAGGAGCCGGCTCCTACCCATCCGAACGATACCCCGCCGCAGTGGTGCGACCCGAACGCCCGACCGGCTCCTACACAGAGCCTTCCTCTCCCCCCTCTTGCCACAGGGCGTCGAGGACCGACTTCACGACCACCGCCAACGGCACCGCGAAGAAGGCGCCCCATACCCCCCACACCGAGCCGAAGACGAGGAGCGCGAGGATGATCGCGGTGGGGTGGAGGTGGACCGCCTCGCCGACGATCACCGGCGCCAGGAGGTTGCCGTCGACGAGCTGGATCAGGCCGTAGGCGAGGAGCACCCAGCCGGCGTCCCAGGTGAAGCCCCACTGGGCGAAGGCGAGCAGGGCCACGGGGGCCGCCACCGCCAGGGCGCCGATGTACGGGATGAGGACCGAGATGCCGGAAATCAGGGCAAGTAGAAAGGCGTAACGCAGGCCGAGGAGCTCGAAGGCGATCTCGGTAGCCACGGTGACGATCATCACCTCCCACAACTTGCCGGTGACGTAGCGGCCCATTTGGCCGTCGACGTCCTTGAGGACCCGGTTGAGGAGGATCCGGTCGCGCGGCCAGAAACGGCCGATCCAGGCGAGGATCCGCCCCTTGTCCTTGATGAAGAAAAAGACCAGGAAGGTGACCAGGACGAGGTAGACGAGGACGGTGACCAGCCCCGGGATTCCCTGGATGACGCCGGTCACCGCCGCCTGCCCCGCCTCGCGGAGTTGATCGGAGAGACGGTGGGTCACCTCCTCCATGTAGCCCACCCCGATGAGCTGGCGGGTCTCCTCCAGGCGCGCCGCCGTCGCGGTCTGCACTGCCGAGACGATGCGCGGCAGATCGCCCACCAGGGCGCGGAGTTGCCCCACCACCGCCGGCAGGAGCCAGAAGAAGCTCCACAGGATGGCGAGAAAGAAGGCGAGATAGATGGCGCTGAAGGAGGCCCAGCGGGGGATACCGAAACGGCCGAGGGCACGGATCATCCGTTCCAGGACATAGGCGATCACCGCCGCGGCGAGGAAGGGGGCGATCGCCCCGGAGAAGCCGACCACCAGGACGAGGGCGACCGCGATCACCCCGAGGAGGGAAATGACCTGGCGATCGCGGAGGCGGGGCGGGAGCTGGAAGGCCATGGCAATACCCGGGAAGTAGAGAGGAGACCGTACGGCCTCCGACATCCCCCGGCAACGACCCGCCGCCCATAACTCCCATCCCGGCCCGGAAGGCGGGGCCTCACGCGAAGACACGAAGATCTCTCCCGAGCACCGCGAGTGCGGGCGCCCTCGCCGGTCCACTCGTTGTTCGGTAGGAGCGGGCCATGCCCGCGATTTCCCGGTTCGCCCTGTCGCCACCGTGCAGGCTAGACTGCTGTCGCCGGGACCGACCCCGGTGTAACACCCCACCCAGAGGTCTCAACACGTATGAAGCTCCCCCATCTCAAGATCCGCAACATCGACGTCCCCCACCCGATCATCCAGGGGGGGATGGGGATCGGCGTCTCCTGGGAGCGGCTCGCCGGCAACGTCGCAAAGAACGGCTGTATCGGCATCATCTCCACCGTCTGCACCGGCTACCGCCACCCGAACTTCGCGAAGATGAAAAACGGCCGGCCGGTGAAGCCGGTGAACCTCCACAACGGCCCGGCCCTGACCAAGATTATCGAAGACGCCAAGCAGATCGCCGACGGCATGGGGGCGGTCGGGGTGAACATCCTGTGTGCGATCACCGACTACGCCCGGGTGGTAAAGGACTCGGTGGCCGCCGGCGCCCAGCTCATCATCTCCGGCGCCGGCCTCCCCCTGCGTCTGCCCGAGTACGTGGGCAAGGCGGACGTGGCGCTCCTGCCGATCGTCTCCTCCGCCCGCGCCCTGAAGCTCATCTGCAAGAGCTGGCAGCGGCGCTACGATCGTCTGCCCGACGCGGCGGTCCTCGAGGGGCCGCTCTCCGGCGGCCACCAGGGGTTCACCATGGAGCAGTGCGACGACCCCGCCTACGAGCTCGACAACCTCCTGCCGCCGGTCCTCGAAGAGGCAAAGCGGTGGGGCGACATCCCGATCATCGTCGCCGGCGGCGTCTGGGACCACGGCGACATCGACAAGTACATGGAGATGGGCGCCGCCGGGGTGCAGATGGGGACGCGCTTCATCGGCACCTACGAGTGCGACGCCGACCCCCACTTCAAGCAGGTAATCCTGGAGGCGGGCAAGGACGACATCCAGCTCATCCACTCGCCGGTGGGCTACCCGGCGCGCGGGGTCATCACCCAACTCCAGCACGACATGGAGTCCGGGACGGCGCCGCCGATCAAGTGCATCTCCAACTGCGTCACCCCGTGTGACCACGGGCGTGAGGCGAAGGAGGTGGGCTTTTGCATCTCCGACCGCCTCGCCGACGCCCAGCGCGGGAAGCAGGACACCGGCCTCTTCTTCTCCGGCTCCAACGGTTACCGGCTCTCGGAGATCGTGCCGGTGAAAGAGCTCATCGAGGAGCTCATCGCCGAGCCGTGATCCGGGTGGTCTCCTCCCTCCGGCGGCGCGACATGGCGCTGCCGGCCCTCCTGATCGCCGCCGTCCTCGCCACCACCGCCCTCCTGTTTGTCCTCGGTGCAGACCACGAGGAGGCGCGCGGTTGGCTCCGCCTGGCACTCACCCTCCTCGTCCTGGCGCTCCTCGCCAAGGGGGGCGACGTCGCCCGCGGCAACGTGACGGAACGGTACCGCCGCCTCTTCGAGCTCATCACCAAGCCCACCGGCGGCGTGCTCGAGTCGATCCCGCGCCGCGCCACCCGCTCCCGCGGCCCTCTCGGCGAGGCGACCACCACCCTGCTCACCCTGCGCTGGGAACAGGGCGGCCGCCCCTTCCAGTGGCGCTTCGTGCGTGACCACAAGTGGCGCACCCCCACCGCCCGCCTCCCGATGCGGGTCGGGTGCCGCAACCCCCGCCGCTGGCACTGGTCGATCCGCCAAGATGCTTCCCACGGCCCCTTCCCCGACCCCCACGCCCCGCCCACCGGCGACCGCCCCTTCGACGAGCGGTACCGGGTGGTCGCGCCACGTGAGGTCGCGGCGGCCCTCGTCACCCGCCGCGTTCGCGAGCGCCTCCTCACCCTCCACCCGCTGCTCCACATGGACCTCGAAGGCGAACGCGACGGCGTCGTCGCCACCCTCTACCACCCCACCACCGACCCCTATCCCTACCCCTATCTATTCGAGCTCCTCACCTGGCTGGCGGCGGCGCAGGAGGGGGGGTGAGGCCGGGGACGACCGGCCCTGAGCCAGTTCGCGCCTACTCGCCACCGCCTGCTTCGCCCTGCTGGGGTGGCGGCCCAGTGACGAAAAGTAGAGGGTCACCGGCGGTGGGGGGGGGCCGCGCCGCCCCGTGGCCTTCCTCCACCGCTCCGGCATACTGCCTTCTCTGCCTACTGCCGACTGCCCTCTGCCGCAATGTGTGAGCTCTTCGCCATGTCCGCGCGCGTGCCGACCCGGGTGCGCTTCTCCTTCGAGATCTTCGCCCGCCGCGGCGGCGACACCGGTGACCACCAGGACGGCTGGGGGGTGGTGCTCTACGACGGCCTCGACTGCCACCTGATGCGCGAGCCGGAGCCGGCGGCGGCGAGCTCCCTGGCGATGACCTTCGCCACCCACCACATCCGCTCCACCGTGGTCCTCTCCCACATCCGCAAGGCGACCAACGACATCCCGGTGGCCCTGGCCAACACCCATCCCTTCTCCCGCGAGGTGGCCGGGCGACGGATCTGTTTCGCCCACCGGGGCCAGTTCCCCGAGATCCTCGACGACCCGGGCTTCACCCTCGGCCTCGACCGGCCGGTGGGGCAGACCGACAGCGAGCACGCCTTCTGCTATCTGTTGCGCACCATCCGCGAGGCCGGCGGTCTCGACGCGCAGGCGCTCAAGCCGCACCTTGACCGCCTGCGCGACCGCGGGGTGGCGAACATCATCCTCACCGACGGTCGGAGCCTGCTGGCCTACGCGGACAAGGACATGCACCTGCTGTTGCGCCACTGCCAGAAGGTGGAGGACGACGAGATCCGTGACCTCGGCGGGGTGACCTTCGGCGGCTTCCAGGGCGAGCAGTGGGTCGCCCTGATCGCCTCGGTGCCGCTCACCGACGGCGAGGCGTGGGAGCCGCTGGCACCAGGCACCCTGGTGGTCCTGCGCCACGGCGAGGTGGCGGAGCGGTTGTAGGGGTTGGGTATCGTGGTAGGAGCGGGTTGTACCCGCGATCCACGCCCGAAGGGCGTGGCGGGCCTTTCGGCCCGCATCGGGGGTGCAACCCCCTCCTACCTGCGGCACGGTGGGCACGACATCGGTAAAGCCAACGTCGCACAAGGGGCTGAATCGGCGGCCCTCGGCCGTCACCCCGGTATGCCCGCACGAAAACGGCCGGTGGCCGCGTAGCGGCCACCGGCCCATTCAGGCGGCGTGCAACGCCGCCTTACGCCTTCTTCTTCGGCGCCGCCTTCCGCTTCGGGGCGGCCTTCTTCTTGGGAGCGGCCTTCTTCTTGGGTGCCGCCTTCTTCTTCGGCGCGGCCTTCTTCTTGGGCGCTGCCTTCTT
>CAZRGD010000108.1:6485-7587 GCA_964599505.1 uncultured Nitrospirota bacterium
GCTGCCTTCTTCGCCGGTGCGGCCTTCAGAACGCGCGCCGCCTTGGCGGTGTCCTGGGTCGAGTCGAAGGCGAGGTAGACCACTGCGTTGCGGCCGACTGCTGCGGCCGAGTAGCCGCGCAGGTTGATCCCCGCCGCCGCCAGCTTGGAGGAGATCTCGGTGCACAGCCCCACCTTGTTCGGCGCCTCGACGCGCAACGAGCCCATGGAGCTCGCCTTGGCGAGCCCTGCCGTCTTCGCGGCGCGCGTCCCCTTCGCACCGGTAACCGGTGCAACGAAGAGGACACCGGTTCCCTTCTTGTCCCGCCGGGCGATGATGAACTCGAGGTTCACCCCGGCATCCGAGAGGGCGGCGAGCTTCTCCGCCATCCCTCCGACCGCATCCTTGATCGAACCGGCCCAGACGTTGACACGCGTTACGTTCATTGCCATGTGCTTCCCTCCTCTGTGGAGTGGGGCCCGCGGGCCCGTGGTTGGTGAGTACCGCCGAGTGCGGCCATTCGCTCCCCTTTCGGCAGAGAGTTTCTCGCCTACAACAAGAGCACATCTTGCGCTCCCCCGCCGCCTTCGGGCAGCGGGCGCCCAAGCGCCTTATAGCCGGCAGCGGAGACTACCCGTCCGCGCGGCGTTTTGTGTAGCAATCCCTGGAGGATGAGGTACGGCTCCACCACGTCCTCCACCGTGTCGCGTTCCTCGTTGACCGCGGCGGCGAGGGTGGAGAGCCCCGCCGGACCCCCGCCGTACTTGTCGATGAGGGTGAGCAGAAGGTTGCGGTCGAGGGCGTCGAGGCCGTGGCGATCGACGGCCAGCCGGGTGAGGGCGCCGTCCGCGCGGGCGCGGTCGATCCTCCCGTCACCCTCCACCTCGGCGAAGTCGCGCACCCGGCGCAGCAGCCGGTTGGCGATCCGCGGAGTGCCGCGCGCCCGACCGGCGATCTCCGCCGCGCCGTCGTCGCTGATCCGGCAGCCGAGAATCGACGCCGACCGCTTGCAGATGTGGGTAAGCTCGCCGGCGTCGTAGAACTCCATCCGCCCGATGATCCCGAAGCGGTCGCGCAACGGCGGGGTCAGCAGCCCCATGCGGGTGGTCGCACCGACCAGGGT
>CAZRGD010000109.1:0-7570 GCA_964599505.1 uncultured Nitrospirota bacterium
TCTTGGGCGCGGCGACGGGTATACGAGACAGGCAGCGACTCCGGTGGCGGACCGCCCGCCCCGAGGGCACTCACCGCGTAGGCGTAGCGCTCGTTCATACGCACCGTCTGGTCGATGCACGGTGGCCCCGGCAGGGTCGCGATCGGCGCCAGCGGCAGGGGTGCACCCGGGGCGAAGCGGTAGATGCGGTAGGCGGCGGCGCCGGCCGACGGGCGCCACGACAGGCGCACCTCTCGCTCTCCGGCGGCGGCGACCAGCCCGCGCACCCGCGACGGCGGCGGCGCCAGGTTCACCACCTGCTCCGGCGCCATGGCCGAGGTGACGTCGAACTGGCTCTTGGCGGCGACGGTGAAGGCGAAGAGGCCACGCCGCTCGAAGCCGGCCAGGGGCAGGATGTATTCGACCCGGTCGCCGCGGACGAAGGCGTTGGCGGGGTACTCGAGGTCGACGGTGTCGAAGAGATCCCACTGGCGGCAGTCGCACCCGGAGGCGATCCGCTCGGCCACGTCCTCGCGGTAGAGGAGGTAGCTGGCCACGTCGGCCGGTGCCCCGCCCGCCTCGTTGCCCGCCGGTGCCCGCCAAGTGAGGCGCACCTCCAGCCCTCGCGCCACCGCCCGGAAATCGCGTACCGGCCCCGGCACATGGGTCCCCGGCGGCAACGGATCCCCCTTCTTGCCGCACCCGGCGAGGGTGGCGACGCACAGGAGGAGGGCGAGGCGGAGGAGGGCGGCGCGGGGCATGGCTCCCAGGGGAGGAGGGCGAGAGGCAGACGATACCAAACCACGAACCACGAGCGAGGTGAAGCAGGGAAAAGGGGACAGGACCCTTTTCATAATCGTCCGCTCCAAATCGGGATCGCTATCGGGATCGAAATCGGACCCGTACCGCTGGGCCACGGACTGATCACTGACACGGGCGTCCTGACCGCCGGTCCAGCGGCGGGAGCCGGACCTGGGACGAGATCCGATCCCGATAGCGATCCCGATTCGATGGCCCTGCGGCTGCTTCACCCTGCATCGCTACCGCAAAAGGGTCCTGTCCCCTTTTTCCTCGGGGAAGAGTCGGGGTTCGAGGGCGGCCATGAGGGGGCGCAGGGTGGCGCGATCGAGGGCTGAGCAGCCGATGGCACCCCACTCGCGGCAGCGGCGGGTCGCCTTCTCCGGCTCCAGGGCGTCGACCTTGTTGAAGACCAGGACCCGTGGGGCGGCGGCGAGACCGAGGTCGGCGAGCAACCCGTCCACCGCGGCGATCTGGTCGCGGAAGTCGTCGGCGGCGCAGTCGACCACGTGGAGCAGCACGTCGGCATCGGCGAGCTCGTCGAGGGTCGCCTTGAAGGCGCCGAGGAGCGACTCCGGCAGGTCGCGGATGAAGCCGACGGTGTCGGTGATCAGGACCTCGCGGTCGAGCGGGAAGCGCAGCCGCCGGCTCGCCGTATCCAGGGTCGCGAAGGGGCGGTCGGCGGCCTCCAGGACCGAGGCGGTGAGTCCGTTCAGGAGGGTCGTCTTGCCGGCGTTGGTGTAGCCGACGATGGAGAGGATCGGCACCCCGGCGCGTTGCCGCTTCCGGCGGCGCAGGGCCTGGCCGGCGGCGACGGTGGTGAGCTGCCGTTTGAGGTGGGCGATGCGGGTGTCGATCCGCCGCCGGTCGACCTCCAGCTTGGTCTCCCCGGGGCCGCGGGTGCCGATGCCGCCGCCGAGGCGGGAGAGCTGCGGGAAGAGGCCGACGAGGCGTGGCTTGAGGTAGGTGAGCTGGGCGAGCTCGACCCTGAGCTTCGCCTCGCGGGTGCCGGCTTGGCGGGCGAAGATGTCGAGGATCACCTGGGTGCGGTCCAGGACCTTGAGGTCGGAGAGGGCGGTGATCGCCTTCGCCTGGGCCGGGGTGAGGTCCTGGAAGAAGACCAGGGTGGTGGCGCCGCGGTGGAGCGCCGCGGTGATCACCTCGACGAGCTTGCCGGAGCCGAAGACGGTCTTCGCGTCGGGCCGTCGCCGGTGCTGAACCACCTGCTCCATCGGGTCGAGGCCGCAGGCGGTGCACAGGGCGGCGAGCTCCGCCATCGCTCCGTCGCTCTCCGCCTTCGGTGGGAAGCTGCCCAGGAGGAGCGCCCCCTCGCGGCCGGCCACCGCCACCGCTCGCCGGCTGCGGGCGAGACCCGCCTCTACCTCCTCCACGACCTCCACGAGGTCGAAGTCCACCTCGTGGAAGCGCGCTCCATCCAGGACCACTACCGGCGCCGCCTCCTCCCCCTCGGGGTCGATGTGGGCGAGGAATGCCTGGTCGGGGAGGCCGCCGGCGGTGCAGGTGATCGCCGCGATCAGATCGAGCCGCAGGAGGGCCAGGTCGGTGAGGTCGTCGCGCGACAGGGGCTCGCCCGCCAGGTGGGTATGGACCAGGCGCAGGCCACGCAGACGGCCGAGGCCGGTGCGCTCGCGGGTCAGGCGGGGGATGGTGAGCTGTGCCTGATCGCCGAGGAGGACGTGGCTCACCCGGCCGTCGCGGCCGATGAGCAGGCCGACCTGGCGGCGGAGGCGGGAGGAGATCTCGGTGAGCTGGCGCGCCGCCTCGTCGCTGATCCACTCGTCGCGGGCCATCCGCCGCCGGTAGAGGCGCTGGAGTGCCTTGATCTCACTCGGTTTGAGGCCGCGGGTGGTGCCGTGGATCGTGGTGGAGATGGAGGCTCCGGGGAGTGGGACTCGAAAGAGGCCTCCATTTAGCGCAATCGACGGGGTTGCTCAAC
Source organism: uncultured Nitrospirota bacterium (assembly GCA_964599505.1). Taxonomy (GTDB): domain Bacteria; phylum CG2-30-53-67; class CG2-30-53-67; order CG2-30-70-394; family CG2-30-70-394; genus CG2-30-70-394. The sequence goes on from CAZRGD010000109.1 coordinate 2,735, forward strand.
TCCCAGCGCGGCCTCCATCATCGTTGGCAAAGAGCCCCGCCCATCTCCGGAGTCGCCCCGTCTTTTTACGATGCGACCCTACCGGAGGATCGCCGGCCGAAGGGTGTAGGAGATGAACACGCCGACGCAGAAGAAGAGGAGGGGGCTGAGCGCGGTCACGGGTGGGTTGAATCGTAGATGGCTGTAGGTCGCCACGGCCATCATGGCCATGATCAGGGAGGCCCCGAGGAAGGCGGTGGGCCGGAAGAGGAGGAGGGAAGCCGCCCCGAGCTGACAAAACGCGGTCAGGATCCTGAACCAGTGGGGATACCCCCAGCTCTCGAAGTCCTGGACCATCTTCGGATCGCCGGCAAAGTTCCGGTACGTCAGGAAGAGAAAAAAGAGGGCGATCGCCCACCGCGTCACCGTGACCACGGTGAACAGACGGCTGTGGTCTGTCGGAGGGGAGACTACGAACAGGTTCAAGGGTGGCATCCTGGCTCCTTACATCCTTCATTCCGGGGGAGAGGTCATGAGCTCGACAGCGCGCTCCTGTCATCGCTTCCTAGCAAGTGTCATGCCAGTTACGAGATTCCCCACCGTGGCCACGAGTGATCCTGTAAGCTCCTGATAAACCAACATCTTTTCTCTGACCTCATGTCCGAAAAAGTGCCCGTACCGCGGACCGACGAGACGCGGTCCCCCCCCTCCTCTTGCGTACAACTGGGCACCTTTTTGCTCAACACGGAACCGGGGCCGAGATCCGCTTATTGAGCAGTAAATCGGGCCAAAGTCCGACAGACTCCTAGGTGCAAGGTACCGCCATGGCCGCCCTCACCCTCCTCTACCGTGACCGGTGGCTCGCCGTGGTAGACAAGCCCGCCGGCATTGCGGTCCACGGCGGCAGCAGGGTAGCTTCCGGCGAGACCCTCCTCCCACTCCTCGCGAGGGCGAGGCTCGAAGGCTATGCCCCCGCCCATCGGCTCGATCGCGCCACCAGCGGCTGTCTCCTCGTCGCTCGACCGGAGGTGGCAGAGGCGCTGCGGTGCGCCTTTGTGGCCAAGGCGGTGGAGAAGCGGTACCTCGCCCTCTGCCAGGGACAGCTCGTGGAGGCAACGGGTCGGATCGACGCGCCGCTGCTGCGCGCCGACCCGGCCGCTGCCGACGCCGGTCGCCACAAGGTGGTGGTCGACCCGGCGGGGCGGCCGGCGGTGACCCGCTACCGGACGGTGAGCGCGTGGGTCCAGGCGACCCTGGTCGAGCTCACCCCGGAGACCGGTCGCACCCACCAGCTCCGCGTCCATCTCGCCCACCTCGGCCACCCCCTGGCGGGGGATCGTCGTTACGGAAGCGGACCCTTCAATCGCCTCCTGGCGCGCCGCTACGGCCTCGATCGCCTCTTCCTCCACTCCCTTGCCCTCAGCCTGATCCATCCCGCCACCGGCGCCCCCCTGGCAGTCGAGGCGCCCCTGGGGGCGGAGCTCGACGCGGTCCTCGGCGCCCTCGGGCCGGTCCGGCGCCGTCGGTGAGAGGAAGAGAGCAGTTACGACGCCCTATCCACAGAGATGAGGTAGGAGCGAGCTCCTGCTCGCGAACCGCGCCTACGGCGCGGCAGGCTCCCCGATCTCAAAATGGTGCCTGTTTCGCCGGCGGGAGCCGGCTCCCACCGGCAGGCGCAACCGGCCGGGAGGCGCCACCGGAGGCGCGGTGGCCGGTGGTCGCGGGTGGAGCACCAGAGCCGCCCCGCGATACGCTGGCGCGATGTTCGTTGCCGGTGTGGGGCTCTCTCAGGCGGCCGATTCGCTGCAGGCGGTGTCGGCGGCCCTCGACCAAGCGCTCACCCCCTTCGCCGGGGAGGCGCCGGCGGCGCTCTTGTGCTTCATCACGGTGGATCGCGCCCCCGCGCTGGCGGCGGTGCGCGAGGCGCTCATCGCCGGTTCCGGCTGCGCCTGCGTGGTGGGGTGCACCGGCAGCGGGGTGATCGCGGGTCAGCGTGAGCTGGAGGTGGAGTCGGCGATCGTGGTGGCGGCGCTCGGCGGCGCGGGGGTCAGGGCCACCCCCTTCCACGATCCCCACTTCTTTGACGACAACCGCGCCAGCGGTCACCGGGCGGCCACGGCGGTGGAGGCGGGAATGGGCGACAACCCGCTCCTTCTTGCCTTCCTCGACCCCTTCTCCATGGAGGGAACCGAGTTCCTCGCCGGGGTGGCGGAGCTGGCGGGCCGCCTGCCGGTGGTGGGCGGGGCGGCGGCGGACGACGGCGCCCACGGGGCCACCTACCAGATCGGCCCGGCCGGGGTGAGCTCCCGCGGCGCCTGCGGTCTGCTCCTGTCGGGGGTGGTGCGTCATCAGGTCTACCTCTCCCAGGCGTGCCATCCGCTGATGGCACCGGAGATGGTGACCCCCACCTGCCCCTCGCCGGCCTCTTCTCCTACGCCGAGCTCTGCCCGGTGGAGCAGACCAACCGCCTGCACAACTACGCCGGCGTCCTCACCCTGTTCGGGTGAGGACGCCGAGTTGCGTGCGCCCGGGGTCGGGGCTGCAATCCCCTCCTACCAGCTACCAACGGAAAAACTGCCCATGCTTCGTTGAACAGCTTTCTCACGCGAAGACGCAAAGGCGCAAAGAACTGCATGGGATGGATGGCGACAAATAGGTGGGACGGTCCGCCGGCGGTCCTCCCTCCGCTCCGCCGTTCGGTTCAATGACCCCGAGGCTACAGTAACCGCTGCAGTTGCTGGCGACTTAGCTCACAGTCTCGAAGGATTTGGGATAGGAGGCCGGGACCAACAGTTTCGCCTGCGTGGACAGGTACGACAGTGGCCCGACCATCGGGATGGCGAAGGAAGTGGTGGCTACCTTTGACGCGGACCACTTCAAAGCCCGTTTTCGACAGAGCCGAAACGAGCTTCTTTCCGGTGAGCGCAGGAAGCTTAGTCATGCGGCCACGGTGACCGTTTGTACGCCAACGAAATCCAGCACCTCTTCGTGCGTCCCCTCAACTTCCAGGCAGAGCTCAATAGCCTCCTTGATGCGCTCCATGAGGGCGTCCAGAGACTTCGCCTGCGTGTGGCAGCCACGGAGCGAGGCTACGGACGCCACGTAGTAACCTTCGCTGTCGCGCTCGATTACGACATTAAAGTGTTTTGTCATCGGTAGTTACCTCTTGTGCAGGAGAGCCACGAGGACGAGTACCAGCATACCTTCTACATGGTTCGTGGCAACCCCGTCGTGCATTCTCACTGGGGAGGGCGCTAACGACGAGGCTATGCGACCGGGTCGTCTGGAGTACCTCGTTAGACGCCTGAGGCACGTGGCAATGGCTCAGGCTTCTTGGGCTTGAGTGTTACTACCACAGCGCTGGAGGCCCGCTCTTGCTCGCGGAGATCAGCAACGATGCTGGCCAAGTCGTAGCCATGCGCCGCTGCATGTTCGTCGCGGATCCGACGGACCTCTTCAACGATTTCGTCATCTTTCGGTTGCATCGACCAATTCCTCTGGGGTACAGATGATGGGCGGCTCGTAGCCACAGGACTGGCACACGGACACAATCCTGCTACGCATTATAGCATTTGCAATGTGCCGACAGTTCCAGGTAAGCAGGTAATCCATGCCGTGAGCGGCTGCTACCGCGATATGAAGAGAATCCTCCACGGACTGCCTCGGTACAGCCCCGCGACCGATCAACGCACGAGCCAAATCTGTTGCTTCATCGGTCAGGGCAAGCAACTCAAGCTCTTGTAGAATCGCCAATCTGCGCTTGACCGCGTTTTCATCACCTGCCGTAGCCTCCCGAACGACCAACTGGGAGACGAAGATGTGGTAGGAGTCACGATGCTCCGCCATCCACTCACGAGTGATTTGCTGATGCGCCGCCACCACCAAGTCACGGCTCGGCAGAGCAGCCAAGTAGCTGATGACAGAAGTTTCAAGATAGACTAGAGGCTTATCCATACATCTTTACCTTGTGGGTCTAACTCTGTATTCGGACCCCGACGCGATGCGGATCCTCGATTTCAATCGGGTGTGTAGCACCCCGAGCTATCGGGATCGAATCGCGTGCAACGTTGTTTTGTCAGCGTTGTCGGCTGGCCGTGCGGGCGATAGGGGACCAATCTTCGAAATGCCATATCCACCACCCCCTCCCGTCCCATCCTGGTAAATCCCGTCTCCCTCGCGTCGCCTAAAACATGACTCAAACTAACGTCTATCGTCTTCTTCGTCAAGAAACAAAGTAAAAAAATGACACCTTTCGGACCGCCGTTCTTGAGTGGCGGTCTGGGCGCGGTCGATCACGCCCTCTCTTACTCCCCGATTCGCGTCCATTTGCGTGGATTCGCGGCTCAGTATCCCCTGCCAGGTTGCACGGCGGCCGGTTCGTAGCACCGTCGCCGCCGTCCCCCCGGATGCTCACCCTTGGCGCCCTTCGTATCTTCGCGGTAAACCCGCCTTCAAGGCCGCTGCGGGTCCCGGGTCACCGCCGTTGACGCGAAGTCCCCCTCTGCGTCTCTACCCCCTCTGCGACTCTGAGGATCAGCGGAAACAAGATGGGGTTACCAGACCGTAGGGTCGGCAGAGGCCGACCGACACCATCATCTCAAGAAATGCCTATTGCCCTTAGCTCATGACCGACGACGGGCAATCGGAAAGAGGGCAAGATTTCAGGGGGAGGGGATACCGCCAACAGGGTCAAGGGAATCACCAGGTGATCACGGTGCGGAACCTAGGTGGAAGGCGATTTCGCCACAGAGGGCACAGAGGGCACAGAGAACGGCAAAGGAAAGGTGTTTTCCTCTTTCTTGGGTCTCGCAATGGATCGCCACGGGGTTGCCGTGAAAGAGGACGGCGCAAAATTGT
>CAZRGD010000110.1:0-7567 GCA_964599505.1 uncultured Nitrospirota bacterium
CCCCCATGCCCCGTCCCCGCACCCGCACCGCCTACCTCGACCTGAGGGCGGAGGAGACCGCCCTTCGCGACGGGTACCAATTCCTCGACGAGATGCGCCTGGCCCTCGCCGCCGAGGGGGTGCGGGAGGTCGCCGCCCACGACGCCCTGCGGGAGCGCTTCGCGGCGGCGTGGGCGCGGGCGGTGGCCACCCTGCGCACGGCGGTGGTGCGCCACGGTATCGAGACGCCGCTCCTTCAGCCGGGGAGGGAGGCGCCGGGGGAGGTGGCAATCGAGGTGCGGTCGCGTCTCGGGGTCACCCTCCAGGAGGCCCGCTGGGCCGCGACCGTACCGCCGCCGCTCGTGCCGGACACGACCCCGGAGCTACGCGCCTGCGCCGAGGCGTGGGCGGCGCTCTTACCGCTTCTCATTCCCCTCGCCGCCGCCGCCGGCAACCTCACCCGTCTCAAGGAGGTCTATGCGCGGACCGCCCGCCGCGCCCGTGCCCTGGAGGAGGTCCTCTTGCCGGAGGTGGCGACGGAGCTGCGGGTGCTGAGCGACGCCCTGGAGGAGGGCGAGCGAGAGGAGGCGGTGCGAGTTAGGGAGGCACGAGCGTCGTCCGAAAGGTGATCCATGCCGGCCATCTCGGTCGGTGGGGGGTCGGAGATGGCGGACGATCTGAAGCTGGGGGCGGTGACTACCGGTGCGATCCATGTGCATCCGCGGCGGCCCATTGCGGCGGCGCCGCGGCCGGTTACCGCGAGCCACCTCTACATCCTCCACTACCTCGGGGCGTTGCTCGGGGTGGTGGGGGTGGCACTGTGCGTACCGCTGATCCCCTTTCTCCTGGAGGGTGAGGCGAGCCACGGTGTCCCCCTGACGACCTTCGTCCTTCCGGCCCTCGCCGCGATCACCGCCGGTCGTCTCCTGCAGCAGCGAATTCGCGTGCGCACCCCGACCACCGCCGAGGCGATGGCGATCACCGCCCTGGGGTGGGTGGTGGTGAGCGCGGTGGGTGCGGTCCCCTTCTGCATCGCGCTGCACAAACCGTTCGTCGACGCCCTGTTCGAAGCGGTGAGCGGTTTTACCACCACCGGCATCACCGTCTTCGAGGGGCTCGACGCGATGCCGCGGTCGATCCTCGTCTGGCGGTCGCTCATGCAGTGGCTCGGCGGCTTGGGAATCCTCACCTTCTTCCTGGCGGTGGGTTTCCGCGGCGGCTCCGCGGCGGCGGCGCTGTTCGGCGCCGAGGGTCACAAGATCGCCAGTGGCCGGCCGGTTCCGGGGATCCTCAACACGGTGAAGATCCTGTGGGCGATCTACCTGGTCCTCACCGCCGCCTGCATGGCGAGCTTCCTGGCTGGTGGAATGTCCTCCTTCGACGCGGTGAACCATGCATTGACCTGCGTCTCCACCGGCGGTTTTTCCACCCATGACGCCAGCTTCGGCTGGTTCGCCGCCCACGGGGTGGGCCACGCCCGTTTCCTTGAGTACGCGGCATCGCTCTTCATGCTCACCGGTGGGATCAACTTCCTCGTCCACTTCCGCGTCGCCACCGGCAACGTCGGGGCGCTCTTTCGCGACTTCGAGATGCGCTGGTTCTGGGCGATCGTCGGGGTGGCCACGGTGCTGGTCGTCGGTGATCACCTCCTCCACCACGCCCCGGAGGTGGCTGGCGGCACAGGGCTGGAGCACCTCTTCCGCGCTGCCCTTTTTCAGGTCTCCTCGATGGTCACCTCCACCGGCTTTGGCACGGTGGATATCAACGACCCCTTCTTTCCCGCCCTGACCAAGCAGCTCTTTCTGCTACTCATGGTGGTGGGCGGCTGCGTCGGCTCTACCGCCGGCGGCATCAAGGTGATGCGCCTTGGCATCCTGGTAAAGCAGTTCCGTGTCGAGCTGCGGCGGATCACCGCGCCGCGGCGGGCGGTGACTCCGGTGGTGGTGGATGGGACGGTGGTCCCGGACCGCGAGCTCCACCGGATTACCGCCCTGGTAACGAGCTGGTTTCTGCTCATCGCCGTGGGCGCCGGGATCACCGCCGCCTGCTCGGGGTTGTCGCCATGGCAGGCGATCTCCGGCATGGCCTCGGCGGTGGGCAACATGGGCCCCTTCTACTTCTCCGTTCACCAGATGGCCGGACTGTCACCGACGGTAAAGCTGGTCTTTATCGTCGGGATGCTTGCCGGCCGCCTGGAGATCCTCCCCCTCGCCATCCTCTTCTCCCGCGCAACCTGGAGGTAACTGATATGTACGTGATCATCGCCGGAGGCGGCATCGCCGGCTCCACCCTCGCCGCCGACCTGGTGGCGTGTGACCACGACGTGGTGGTCATCGACATGAGCTCGCAGGCGTGCGAGGCCCTCTATGCACGTACCGGCGCGGTGACCATCTGCGGTCCGGCTACCGAGATTGCCACCCTGGAGGAGGCGGGAATCGACCGGGCGGACGCGGCCATCGGTGCCATGTACCGTGACGCCGACAACCTCACCTTCGCACTCCTCGCCCACTCACGTGGGGTCACCCAGGTTGTCGCCAAGATGCGCGATCCGGCCTACGAGGAGGTCTACCGGGTCGCCGGGGTGACGACGGTCTGCGACATGATCGGGATGCTCCGCCGCCGTGTCATGGCGGCGATCGAGGCGCCGGGGATGCACGTCCTTGCGCCCCTGGAGGGGGGGCAGGCGCATCTGGTGATGTTCGACATTCCGGAGAGCTGGCCCGCCGAGGGGGTAACCGTCGCGGCGCTGGCCAAGGAGAAGCCCTTCGCCAGCGGCTGCGTGATTACCGGGATCCTCTCGGAGCGCGAAGAGCGAATCGTGATGCCACGCGGCAACGACCGGATCGAGCGGGGCGATCGCATCTTCGTCGTCGCCCACCCGGAGCAGGCGCGAGCGATCGCCCACGCGTTGCAGAAAGAGACGCACCACTCTATCGGTGCCAAATTGCGCCTGGCGACGGCAGGGTAGATTGCAAGGGAAACGGGAAACTCTCCGCGATCGGCTTGTGGCCGATCGCCGGCGTGCTCATGCGGCACGGCGGCCACGCCCGACTCATCCGCGGCCGCTCTGGTGTCGATGGTAAAGCAATGATGGAAGAACGGTCGCCACAGCCGGAGGATCTTGGCCCGGGGAGTGTGGAGGGGGAGGGGATCCATCCGCTGGACCGCCTCGGCATCGAGGCCGATTTCGCGGTCGAGGGGCGGGGGCTCCTCGATCTCGCCGGGGCGCTCGCACCGGGCACCCAGGCGGGGCCGTGGGACCTCCTCACCACTTCCCTCAAGCGCCTCTCGACCCTGGCGGAGGAGCGGAGGATCCTCCTGGAGGCGACCGGCGACTTCGTCTACCGCCACGACCGCGACGGCGTCTTCGACTATCTCTCCCCGGCGGTGGAGCGAATCACCGGGTACACGGTGGAGGAGTGGCGCTGCCACTACACCACCTACCTCACCGACCACCCGTGGAACGAAGAGGTGGTGGCGCGTACCGAGCACACCCTCGCCACCGGCGAGGCGGGTTCCCCGTACCGGGTGGAGATCCTCCACAAGGAGGGCCACCCGGTCACCCTGGAGGTCCACGAGCGCCCCCTCCTGCGGGAAAACAAGGTGGTGGGGATCGTCGGAGTGGCGCGGGATGTCACCGACCGGGTGGCGGCGGAGCAACAGCTGCTGGAGAGCGAGGCGCGTCTCCGAGCGATCGTCGAGTCGGCGGTGGATGCGATCATCACCCTCGATGAGCAGGGGCAGATCAAGTCGGCAAACCCGGCGGCGGCCCAGATGTTCGGCTACTCCGAGGCAGAGCTCCTCGGCGAGGACGTGGCGCTTCTCGCGGGCAGCCCGGAGGGGCGTGACCACGCCGGCTGTGTGGCGCGCTACATGCGCACCGGCCTGTCCAGGGTGGTGGGCCACGGCGTGGAGCTCACCGGGAAGCGCAAGGATGGGACCACCTTTCCCTTCTATATCACCGTGAGTGAGGTGGACCTGGGTGATCGCAAGCTGTTCACCGGGATCCTGCGCGACATCAGTGAGCAGAAGGAGCGCGAGGCCAGGCTCGCCGACTATGCCCGCCAGCTCGAGGCACGTACCCAGGCTTTGGAAGCGGCACGCAGCGAGCGTTTCGCGGCGGAGGAGGCGAGCCGAGCCAAGTCCGGCTTCTTGGCGGCGATGAGCCACGAGATCCGCACCCCGATGAACGGCGTTCTCGGTATGGGGCAGCTCCTTCTCACTACCGACCTTGACCCCGAGCAGCGCGAGTACGCCAATATCCTGGTCCACAGCGGCGAGTCTCTCCTGACCCTGCTCAACGACATCCTCGACTTCTCCAAGATCGAGGCGGGGAGGCTGGAGCTGGAGGAGATCGACCTGTCGCTGGCCACGATCGTGGAGGAGGTCGCCGCCCTCTTTGCCCGTACCGCGGAGGAACGAGGGGTGGCTCTGCGGGTCGAGGCCGACTCCACCCTGCCGCCCCTGCGCGGCGATCCGACGCGACTACGTCAGATCCTCACCAACTTCACCTCCAACGCCCTCAAGTTCACCGATACCGGCGCGGTCATCCTCGCCGTCCACCCCCTGGAGTGGCGGGATGGCCGCCAGGTGGTGCGCCTTGCGGTACGCGATACCGGCTGTGGCATCGAGCCGTCGCGTCAGGCGATGATCTTCGACGCCTTTGCCCAGGCGGACGCCTCCACTACCCGCCGCTACGGCGGTACCGGCCTCGGCCTCACCATTTGCAAGCGGCTTGCCGAGCGAATGGGCGGGCGGATCGGGGTGGAGAGCGTCGTGGGGAAGGGGTCGACCTTCTGGGCGACCGTGGTCCTGGCGCCGGCGCACGGGAAGGTGAAGGCGCCTGCGGTCGGCGGCGACGAGGACAAGCCGGTCGTCGCCGGTCTCCGCATTCTGGTCGCCGAGGACAACCGGGTAAACCAGCGGGTGATCGAGTGCCTCCTGGAACGGCTCGGTTGTTCCGTGGAGCTGGTGGCAAACGGTGCGGAAGCAGTGGCCGCTGCGGTACGGGGCGATTTCGACCTCTGTCTCATGGACGTGCAGATGCCGGAGATGGACGGCCTCGATGCGACCCGTGCCATCCGTGCCGCCGAGGCGGAGTCGGGTGGCCGTCTCCCCATTGTCTCCCTCACCGCCAACGCCATGGAGCAGGACCGTGAGACGTGTCTCGCCGCCGGCATGGATGGTCACCTCGCCAAGCCGATCCAGCGCGAGGAGCTGATCGCGGTGTTGCAACGGGTGACGGCAGCGGGGTGACGAGCAAGATCGTTGGTCGGGTCTCGCGCAGAGAGGATCAGCGGAAATAGCAATGCAGGCCGAGATGGGACCGTCCGTAGGGCGGGCTTCAGCCCGCCGAGCACCGTAACGTTCTGAGATGACGGCGTTGGTCGGCCTCTGCCGACCCTACGGTCAGGTGCCACATCTTGTTTCCGCTGATCCTCAGAGACGCGGAGGCGCAGAGAGAGGTAGAAAAGAAGGCGTGGCGGCGATCTTCGGCCACTTCCCCTCCACGTCTCTGTGTCTCTGCGCGAGGTTATCAACCGACGATGATGGCGAAGAGCCCGCCCCTTGATGGGGCGGCGGTGGGGGAGGGAAGGTAGGGGGTGCACTTTACCCGCCGCGCCTGCCTCCGTGTGGTCACCGCCTTCCTGGTGGTGAACCTCCCCCTGAGCGTGTTGCTCGGCTCTCTCTACCCCGGGGCGACGCCGGGGATTACGGGTCCCATCGGCTGGACCTTCGTGGCCACCGCCCTGGTCTCCAATACGGTGATGTTCTACGCCGTCCTCTTCGTGGTGGTGGCGACCGTCGCCCTCCTGCTCCCGGCCCGGCTGGTGGTCTACGGCGTGGCCCTGCCACTCCTCGTCCTCCTCCACGCCGCCACGGTGGTGGACGCCGGGATCTACCGGATCTTCCGCTACCACTTCAATGGCATGGTCCTCAACGTCCTCACCACCCCGGGGGCGGCGGACTCGGTGGACCTCGGGGCATGGACATGGGTCACCTTCGCCATAGCCGCCGCGGTGGTCATTGTGGCGGAGGTGTGGCTCGCGCACCGCCTCTTGACGCGGGCCGCAGCGGGCGGCCGCCTCCTGCCGGTGCGTGGTCGCTGGATTGCGGTCGCCCTGGTGCTGTGCGTCGTCGCAGACAAGGGAATCTTCGCCTACGCCGACCTCTTCAACCGCAGCGACGTCACCCGCTTCGTGAAGCTCTATCCTCTCTATCAGCCCCTGACCGTAAAGCGATTTGTCCAGCGCACCTTCGGCTTCCGGGTGAACCGCGAAGAGGGGCTCACCAAGGTGGAGCGTACCGCCACCCTCCGCTACCCCCTCCACCCCATGGTGCGTACCCCGGGGAGCCCGATGCCGAACATCCTCATCTGCCTCCTGGACTGTTGGCGCTGGGACATGCTCAACGAGCGGGTGACGCCGAACCTGACCCGCCTGGCCTCCAAGTGGGTCGTCTTCCGGGACCACTACAGCGGCGGCAACGCCACCCGTTTCGGCGTCTTCTCACTCCTCTACGGCCTGTACAGCTATGATTGGCACGCCTTCCTCGGTGAGCACCGGAGCCCGGTGATGTTGGATGAGCTCCAGCGCCTCGGCTACGACTTCAAGATCCTCTCCTCCACCCACCTCACCTTCCCGGAGTTTCGCAAGACCGCCTTTGTCCACCTCGCCGACGCGATCGAGGACGAGCTGCCGGGGACCAGCGGTGTCACCCGCGACCCGGAGCAGGTCAGGCGGATGCTCGCCTGGCTTGCCGGTCGCAAGGACCCAAAGCGGCCCTTCTTCGGCTTCATGTTTTTCGATGCCCCCCACGGGCGTGTCTACCCGCCCGAGTTCGCCCGTTTCGGCAAGGGGGAGGAGACCAACTACCTGGTGGCGGGAGAGCAAGAGGTGGCGGCGGCAAAGCGCGACTACATGAACGCCCTCGCCTTCAACGACGCCCTCGCCGGCAAGCTCATCGCGGGGCTGCGCAAGGGCGGCTGGCTGAAGAACACGATCGTCGTTTTCACCGGCGACCACGGGGAGGAGTTTCGTGAGCATGGCTACTTCGGCCACACCTCCGCCTTCACCCCGGAGCAGACCCACGTCGCCTTCATCCTCCACCTCCCGGGCATCGGTCACCGCGAGGTGACCCACCTCACCAGCCACCTCGACTTCGTCCCCACGGTGATGCAGACCCTCGGTTACACCAACCCGCCGGGGGATTACAGCAACGGGGGGCCGATCTTCGACCCCGATCACCTCGACTACGCGGTGACCTGTGGCTGGTCCCGCTGCGCGGTGATCGACGCGACGAACACCCTCGTCTTCTCCATGGAGGGCTACCGCAGCGCCCGCTCTCAGGTCCTCGATGACGACTACAAGCCGGTCGCAGATCGCCGTGCCGTTCTTGGGTCGCGTGCCAAGGAGCTGGTGGCGGTGACTCGCGGGTTTAGCCGGTTTCTGCGGTAGGAGGGGGCCATGCCCGCGACCCGGGCCGCGCGCGGCCCGCCGCGCCTGCGGCGCGGATCGGGGGCATGGCCCCCTCCTACCGTTTCACCGCCGGTTCGGGAGTCCGGCGTGGAGGGGACATGGGGTAGGAG
>CAZRGD010000111.1:0-7557 GCA_964599505.1 uncultured Nitrospirota bacterium
GGGTAAGGCCGCGAACAGCAGCAACCCAGAAGTCCGTGCCGAGTGGGATTTCAACCCCCGTTACGCCGCGTTGGACACCGTGCCCTCCGAGCACCTCCCCCTTTGTGCCTTTGCGCCTTTGCGTTGAATCTTCTCTCCTTCGTGATCTTCGTGACCTCCGTGGTCTTGCCCGCCCGGCTGAGCCGACGATGATGGCCCGCTGTCGCCACATGGACCCCGCACCGCCCTCACCCACCGTCCCGTGCCACCCCCTCTTCCTCCAACAACGGCGCCAGCCCGGGGATCGGCGCCAAGTCGAGGTCGTGGCGCACCCCGGCGCGGTAGCGCGCCTCGCCCAGGGTGGCGACCATGACGCCGTTGTCCGCGCACCAGGCGGGGCGGATGAAGTGGACGTCGAGGCCGGGCAGCGCGGACAGCGCCGCGCGCAGGCCGCGGTTCGCCGCCACCCCGCCGCCCACCGCCACCCGGGTGAGCCCCTCCCGGGCGGCCGCCCGCGCCACCTTCGGGGCGATCGTCTCCACCACCGCCTGCCGGAAGCTGGCGCACAGGTCGGCGAGCGCCTGCCCCACCGGCGCGACACCGCCCGCCTCGGGGAGCTGACCGTTGCGCTCCAGGTGGGTGCGCACCGCGGTCTTCAGACCGCTGAAGGAGAGGAGCAGGTTGTCACGTCGCGCCATCGGGCGCGGCAGGGCGATCGCCGCCGAGTCGCCGGTGGCGGCGAGACGGTCGATCTCGGGGCCGGCCGGGTACGGCAGGCCGACCATCTTCCCCACCTTGTCGAACGCCTCGCCCGCGGCGTCGTCCACCGTGTGACCGAGGAGCGAGAAGTCGGTGGGAGAGGCGACCCGAAAGAGGTGGGTGTGGCCGCCGGAGACCACCAGGCCGAGGTAGGGATAGGCAACGCCCCCCTCCGCCGCCGCCACATGGAGGTGGGCGAGGCAGTGGTTGACCCCGATGAGCGGAATCGAGAGGCCGGCGGCAAGCCCCTTGGCGTACTGGACCCCCACCAGCAGGGCCACCAGCAGCCCCGGACCACGGGTGACCGCGATGAGGTCGAGATCGGCGAGCGTCACGCCGGCGTCGGCGAGGCAGGTGGTCACCAGAGGATCGATCGCCTCCAGGTGGCGGCGGGAGGCGAGCTCGGGCACCACCCCGCCGTACGCCGCGTGCTCGGCCACCTGGCTCGCCACCCCCTCGGCGAGGACCACCCCGCCGACCACCACCGCTACCGCGGTCTCGTCACACGACGTCTCGATCCCCAGGACCACCATCCGACCACTGTGCCGCAGCGGCCCGCCGGGGGAAACCGGCAGCCCGCGCGGAGAAAACATTAGCCACGGAATCCACGGAAGGGCGGCCAACCAGCAGTCTTCCGTTTCCGTGCCTTTCTGTGGATTCCGTGGCTAATGTTGCACGTGGCTACCGAAAGAGCCCCTTCAAGGTGTCCTGCAAATTGCGCTGGAGCTCCTCGGGCACCTTTCCCTTGAGCCGCTTGCGGATCTCCTTTTTCAGCCGGTGCTCCACAACCTTCCCCACCTGTCCCTTGAGGGCGGTCTGGAGGTCGGGCCGCACCTTGGGCGCGGCAAAGGGGCCGGTGATACGGATGGGAATGGGGATTCCCTTGAGGTCGGCGACCTCCTTGCCCCCCTGGCCGGTGCGACTCTCTACCACCGTGGCGGTGAGCAGGTAGTCGAGGCGCTGGGTCACGAGGTTCGCCTCGCCCCGTCCCGCGAGACGCAGGAGCGGCGCCTTGCCCGCCAGGTCGTGGTTCGCCACCACCCCTTTGGCCACCTTGAAGGTGCCGGTGATCTCGCTGAAGTCGGTCTTGTCGCCGCTGCCGCGGGCGGCGGCTCGGCCGCCATGGAGGAGCGCCTCCGCGTTGCGCAGGACCTGGCCCACGTCGACACCGGTAATCGCCCCGTCTTTCACCGCGAAGCGGCCGTCGCCCGCGAGGGTGGCCAGCAGCGCATCCGGGTCACCGCCGGTGGCGTGCAGCCGCGCCTCCACCGTGGCGGTGCCGGTGGCCGGGACCTTGCCGGTGGCGTCCTTCAGCAGGGGGCCAAGGTGGACCGCGGTAAGACGGTCATGGAGGGCGACCCGCGGGAGCCTGCTGGTGACGTCGAGGCGGGCGTCACCCGCGTAGGTGCCGCCATAGAGCTTCGCGGCAGCGGGATGGAGGCGGAGCTTGCCCCCCTTTGCCTTGAGGGTGAGCAACAGGTCGGCAACCCGCACCCCCGAGACCTTGAGCCGTCCCACGCGCACGGTGGCGTCGACGTCGAGATCGCGCAGCGGCGCCACCGGCAGGGTGGCGGCGGCCGCGGCCGCGGCGGCCGGGGTGGCCACCGGCGTGGCTCCCTGCGCCTTGGGTGGTCCCTCACCCCTGGCGGCCGATTTCGCCGATTTCGCCGGTGGCAGGTAGCGATCGACGTCGATGTGGTCGACGGTGAGCTCCCCGCGCACCGCCGGCGCGCCAAAGTCACGCACCGCAAACCAACCGGTAAGGGTGCTCTTGTCGAGCCCCACCTTCAGCTTGGTGAGGCGCAGCCGGTCCGGTGTGGCCTCCAGCCTGGTGCTCAGGCTGGCGCGGCGCAGCACCTTGGAATCGGCGGTCTCGGGAGGGCTCTGACCGAGACGGGCGAGGAGCGCACGCGGATCGAAGGGGGCGAGGCGGAGGGTCCCGGTGGCCACCGGCTTTGCCCCAAGACCGGTGGCACGCACGCCGCCGCGCAGGTCGAGGCCGAGGGTGGTGAGGTGAAGGTCGCTGACCACCGCCACCCCCTTGGCGAGGTCCGCGAAGACGTCTGCCGCCACCGTACCCTTGATCCGCTTCCCCGGCAGGGCTCCACCCCGCGCCTCCCCCTCCAACAGAAGCCGCTTCGCCTCCACCCGTGGCCCGTCGAGCTCCACCGAAAGCGTGGGCACGGCGAGGCGGCCGCTCCCGGCCACCGCGCCGGGGGCGGCCGCCGTGGCGGCGGTCACGTCGAGCGTGTGCACCTCGAAGTGACGCCGGTTCAGATTCCCCGACAGATCGGCAGCGACCGTGGCGTCCGCCTTGCCTCCGGGGAGAGATGCGCCCTCCACATGGGCGGTGAGACGAATCGACTTCGCCAAGAGGCGGCCAGTGGAGAGATCCGCGGAGAGGGCCGGAAGGGTGAGGTGCGCACTCCCCCCGATCGCGCCACCGCCCCTGGCGGTCACGTCGAGGTGGCTCACGTCGAAATGGCGGCGGTTCAGATTCCCCGCCAGATCGGCGGCGACCGTGGCGTCCGCCTTGCCTCCGGGGAGGGATTTCCCCTCCACATGCGCGGTCATATGCACGCCACGGGCAGCGACGTGACCCGAGGTGAGGTTCGCCTCCGCGCTCGCCGTCACCGTGGCGCGACCGGAGAGGGGGCCATCGACCTCCACCGTGAGGTGAAGGTCGTCACCCCGGTACCGCTGGGCGGCGAGGTCGAGGGTGGCCGCACCGGTCACCTCCGCCCGCGCCGCCATCACCGGCAGGGTGGGTCCCGCGACCCGGCCGGTAAAGTGGATCCCCTTGAGCTCGAACCGCTGGTGGTCGAGGTCGGGGGTAACGGTCACCTTCCCCTCCATGTGGCCGGTGAGGACCGGCTGACTCACCCGCCCATCACCCGAGAGGGTGAGGTGGATCGGGGCGTCGAGACGCACCGGGCCGCTCTCGACGGTGAGGTGGTCCAGCACCACCCGCTGCCCCGCCTGGCGGTCGTCCCACACGAGCGAGGCGTCATGCACCTCCAGGCCGCCGATTGCCAACGCCGCCACCGGCAACGCCGCGGCCGCCGGAGGTGGCGACGCCCCCCCCTCCCCTCCCCCGTGCGTACTCCCCTTCCCCTCGCCTTTCTCACCTGCCGCGACGAGATCGTCCCAGTTCGTCCGGCCCGCGGCGTCACGCGCCAAGTGGAGCGTCAATCCACGCACCACCACCTTACCCATCTCCACCTCACGGTGGAGCAATGGCACGATGCGCACCCGCACCTCCAGCTCGTCGAGACGGACGAAGGGGGTGTCACCGAAGCCCGGGGCGTTGCCCAGAGCGACGGTGCCGCTCTTCAACCCGAGCCACGGGAAGAGGGTGAGGTGGAGATCCCCGTCGATGGTGAGCTGCCGCCCGGTCTGCGTCTCCACCGCCCGGGCGATCTCCCCCCTGTACCGGTTGGGGTCGAAGGTAAGGAGGACCACCACCGCCGCGGCCACCACCAAGAGGAGGAGACCGAGGAGGGTGAGAGAGATGATTTTGAGGGTACGGGGCATGGGGAGAGGAGCAGTAGGCAGTAGGCGGTCAGCGAAGGAAATCTGTGGCCATGACGTGTGTGCGGAAGAGAGGTAGGAGCGGGCCATGCCCGCGACCCAGGCCCCTGGGCCGGCCCTTCGGCGAGCTCAGGATCACATGACCGCGGCCGGAGGCCGCGGATCGCGGGCATGGCCCGCTCCTACCAGGTTGAACATTGAGCGCCAAGATCTCACATCCCCTGCAGGAGCTCCTCCATCTCACCGGCACTCTTCACATCCCCCTTATCGCGGGCGATGGCGAGGCCGCGGGTGAGGAGCTCCCGCGCCTCGGCCGCCTCACCTGCCGCCTGCAGGGCAACGGCGCCGTGGTAGTAGGCGGCCACATAGGTGGGATCGATCTCGATCACCCGCCGGTACGCCGCCATCGCCTCGGCGGTATCGCCGCGCTTCCCGTGCTCCTGGGCGAGGACATACCACGCCATCGTATTGTCGGGGTCCTTCTCCACAAAGCCCTGGTAAAGGGCGATCCGGTCGTCGTTCACGGCTCCTCCTGGTGCGGGTGAAGCGCGACCATAGAAAAGGCGCGCGGCCTGGGAAAGCCGCGCGCCTGGCGATGGGGTGCCGTCGCGCAAATCGACTAGGGTGACACCAGAGTTGCAGTCGCGACGCTGAAGGTGGAGACAGAGCCATTGGGTGCATCCACCGACACGGTGACCGCGGCAGCTCCACCGCCACCTGCGGAGACGTTGTTCGTAATCGCGACCGAAAAGCGGGTGCCGCTCCCATCAAGGATATCGAAGGTACCGGTCCCCACCATCTGCCCGACACTCCCCGACGCCTTGCCGATAGTCACCTTCGAGCCGCTCGCCAGGGCGTGGCCCTGGTCATCGCCGACGTAGATAAAGACGGTTGCCGACTCACCCGGATCGAGGTGGATGCTGGTGGGTGTGGCGACCACGGTGGTCGGCCCGGAGAAGGTGACCGTGGTATGGGTGGAGACAAAGAGGCGGTCGTCCCAGCTCCCGTTGGGCCCATCGTAGGCACCGTCTCGACCATCGTGCTGCTCGCCGTCGAAGAAGACCTCCTGGATGAAGGCCTCATTCGCATCCGGTTGGTCGTTCGCGTCGAGGTCGGTGTAATCGACCCCGGCGAGAAAACGACCATCGCCGGACGGATCGGTGAAGGGCTCGTTCGCCTGCCGCGTGCAGTCACTATTGGCGTCGACGAAGGCGTTGCCCTCCACGAAGGCCCCACCGGAAAAAGCGACATCGGGGAGCACGTCCCCCGAACCGGGATCATACGTACCCATATTCTCATGGTTCAGATCGCCCACCTCGAAGACCCCGTCATTATTGAGGTCGAAGAAGTAGCCACGGTTCACCGGCACAGTCATCCCCGGTACCGGGCAGGAGGTATTGAAGTCTCCGCCTACGCCGCCCGCGGCACCGTCGAAGGTGCGATCACCGGTCTGATCCACGGCCGCCTCGTCCGCCGAGGTGTCGGGATCGTCGCCATCCCACTTGCCGTTGCCGTTCTGGTCGATGTAGGGCTCGCCGGTATCGAAGAAGGGCTCGGACGCCTCCCCCGGATCATGGATCCCGTTGCCGTTAGTATCAGTGAAGTCGAAGCGGCCATTGCCGTTGACGTCCACGAAGGACTCCTCGCCAACGATGTAGGCGAGGACGTCGGAGACGCCGTCCGCCAGCGTGGGCTCCTGACTCTGAAGGGTCACGCTTGTCGAGCCCAGGACGCCCGTCAGCCCCTGTGGCTCGATGCCACCACCCTCGGTAAAGAAGGCGGGAGCGGATCCCTGAGGGATGAAGTTGCTGAATCGATCGGCACCGAAGAAGGTGATCGTTGCCGTCTCACCGAACCGCACCCGACCGGCGATATTGATTGGTACGCGCGCGAGGCTCACATGGTTACCGGCGGCCGGCCCGGAGCCGACGGTGATGTTGTCGGAGCTGGTCTCAAAGACGTTGCCGCCGAGCGTCACACTCGCGATCACCCGCAGGGCACCGGAGACGGTCCCACTGGTGACCACGGCCGGGGCTTGACCTGCCACGGTGGTCGCGGTGGTCTCCAGGAGCGACTCACCGCCGCCGGGCCCGACGAGCTCGAAGGTGACGGTGGTGCCGTCGGCCACCAGCTCCCCCGCTTGGTCACGAACCTCGAAGGTTACCGTCGAGGTCTCCGGCAGGCCCGAACCTGTGACGCCGATCAGCGTCGGCGACGCGGAGACAAAGGCGATGGAGCCCGAGGAGGCGGGGATCACCGAAACGGTACCGCTATCGGTCAGACCATCCACCGAGGCGATCGCCTTGATGGTCCCGACGGCGGTTCCCGGCGTGATCGTGGCGCTGGTGGCCCCCGTGGCATCGGTCACCGCGCTCGCATCCACGCTCGCCCCGGTGGGCGACGACGGGTCGAGGCTGAAGTCGATCGTTTTGCCGGCAATCGGCTGACCGGCGGTATCCAGGATAAGGGCGGTGATGACCGCCTGACTATGGAGGGTGATCTCCGCCGGCTGGATGGCGACACTCAGGCTCGCGGCGGTGGCCACCGCCACGGTGACATCAGCGCTCGCCTGCTGCCCATCGACGCTCGCCTTGGCGGTGATCGTCCCTGCCGTACTCCCGGAACGGATCGTCGCCGTCGTGCTGCCGGCAAAGTTCGTCACCCCGCTGGCGTCGATCGACGCGTCCACCGGCGACGCCGATCCGAGGGAGAAGTCGACGGTCTTGCCCAGTACCGCATTGCCGTGGCTGTCCTGAACCACGGCGGTCAACGTCGAGGTGCTGTCGGGCGCCATCGATGTGGGAAGGGCCGTAACCGTCAGGGCAGTGACATTCGGGAGGATGAGCTCGACGCTCCCGGTGCCGCTTTGCCCATCCACACTCGCCTCGACCTGCGCCGTTCCCACTGCCGTCCCCGGCGTCAACGTCACCGTCGCGGTGCCGCTCGTGTCGGTCGTCGCGGAGGTCGCATCCAACGTCGTCCCCGAGGGCTTCGACACCAAGGTAAACTGGATCGTCTTGCCGACGATCTCGTTGCCCTGTCCGTCCACCGCCACGGCGCTCCCCGTCGCCGTCCCGTCGCGGTCACTCTGGCTTCCTGCGCCACTCACCGTCCGCGTTACCACCGGCGGTCGCTCACGCGTTCCATTGGCCTCCTGGCTCACTCTCCCTACTGTCGCCCGCCCCGGCCTCGTCCCCGTTGCCCCCCCTAGCACACTTGTCACCTCTCCCTTCCCCCTCGACCCCGCACTCGGACACGCCACACCCGCCTCCCCGCCCTGCGCTCGCC
>CAZRGD010000112.1:0-7555 GCA_964599505.1 uncultured Nitrospirota bacterium
ACCACCAGCAGCGCCACCGCCGCCACCCCCCAGGTCGTCGCCCGCGCCATGGGCCGATCATCGCCTCGGTGGTGGCGGGCGACAACCGGCCGCCGGCGCATCCCACGGTGGCGCGGTGGAAATAGTAGACAGTAGACAGGAGACAGGAGACAGGGGGGAGGTGGGGCCGGGGGGGGAGGGCGTCGCTGGCGGTGGACCGGAGGGTGGCGGGGGCCTGGAAGGCGGGCCTCGCGCAGAAACGCAGGCGCTCGGGCCACGGCCTTCCGGGCCGTGAGGGGATGTGGGCACCGCAACGACGGCACCATCTCTTCCCGATTCCCTCCCTCTGCGTCTCAGCGCGAGACCCGCAGCCGACGATGATGGGGAGTCCGTGCCGTATGGCAATCCACCTCCCCCGTGTGCTACATTCCGCGGCCGCATTGGATGGTCGTGTTCCTGCTAACCCCCCAAAAAGAAAGGGAGTTCCTATGTTTTATGAAGGCACGCCGGTAATCGAAGACATGGTCGACTGGTGGCGCAGGGAGCTGGAGAACGCCTCCTCGGCGGAGCTCCCCCAGGTCCTCGACAACCTGATGGCGGAGCGGTACCAGTTCAACCCCGAGACCACCGAGGTGTTGGAGAAGCTCCACGAGGAGTTCGCCGCCAAGTTGCCGAAGGCCGCGTAACCGTTTCTGTCGCGGGACCGGGGCGGTCACCGTCCCGGTCCCGCTCCCCTCGCTCCATCCCTGGAGCAGGGCTGCCCATTCCGCACGTCTGAAGTTCCACGACCGTCCCCGGCGTGGTGGACCCGTTGCGGCCGTAGGTCGATGGGGCGGGCGTGGTGTCACCGCCATTCTTAGGGTCCGCGAAAAAATTACTCCTGAGTTTCGTATCCCATTTTCACGCCATCTTCCGCCGCTCCTTGATCACGAAATCCTCACCGTAGCCCCGCTATGCCTGCGGTTTCCCTCAATCGTCGCCGCCCACTCTGACGCAAACCTGAGCGCGAAACTCAGGAGTCATTTTTTCGCGAGCCCTTAACCCGCCATGCTCTCCCTCCATCAGGTCGAAAAGCGGGCGGGCGGACGCCTCCTCTACGAGGGGGTTACTCTGCGCATCGCCCAGGGGGAGCGCTGGGGGCTGGTCGGGGCGAACGGGTCGGGCAAGACCACCCTCTTTCGTCTCCTCGCCGGTGAGGAGGAGGTGGATGCAGGAAGGGTGGCACGCCGTCGCGACCTCACCCTCGGCTACCTGCGCCAGGAGGCGGTGGGGGCTGCGGACGAGACGCCGCTGCTGGTCCACACCACCGGCTCGCGCGGCGAGGTGGCGACGGTGGAGGCGGCGCTGGCCGCAGTCGAGGCCAGGCTCGCCCACGGCGGCACCCGCGAGGAGCTCTCCGCCTGGGCGGCGGAGCAGGGACAGCTCTTCGAGCGGTTCCAGGCCCTCGGCGGCTTCGATCTGGAGGCGCGGGCGGAGGCGATTCTCCACGGTCTCGGCTTTCGCCAGGCCGACTTCGTGCGGCCGATGCAGGCCTTCTCCGGTGGCTGGCGGATGCGCGCCGAGCTTGCCCGCCTGCTCCTCGCCGCCCCCGATCTGCTGCTGCTGGACGAGCCCACCAACCACCTCGACCTCGCCTCGGTCGAGTGGCTGGAGGGGTATCTGAAGAACTTCCCCGGGGCGATCCTCCTCATCTCCCACGACCGTGCCTTCCTCAACCACCTGGTCATCAAGGTCGCTTCGGTGGAGAGCGGGGCGGTGGTCACCTATCGCGGCAACTACGACGCCTTCGAGCAGCAGCAGCAGGAGCGCCAGGCGCTGAAGGCGCAGGCGGCCGCCAACCAGGATCGGCAGATCCGTGACACCGAGCGGTTCATCGCCCGTTTCCGCTCCAAGGCGAGCAAGGCGCGGCAGGTCCAGAGCCGGGTCAAGCAGCTCGCCCACATGGAGCGAATCGAGGTGGAGAAGGGCTCCGCCTCGGTCCACATCCGTTTTCCCCAGCCGCCGCGCTCCGGACGGGTGGTGGTGGAGGTAGAGGGGTTGGACAAGGGGTACGGCGACATCGCCGTCTACCGCGGCCTCGCCATCACCCTGGAGCGTGGCCAGCGGGTCGCCCTCGCCGGCCCCAACGGCGCCGGCAAGTCGACCCTGATGAAGCTCCTGGCCGGGGTGGAGCAGCCCGACCGGGGCACCATCACCCTCGGCACCGGGGTGAAGCGCGCCTACTTCTCTCAGCACAGCGCCGACACCCTGCACGCGGAGCGGACCCTCCTGGAGGAGGTGCGAGCGGTGGCGCAGGACCGCACGGTCACCGAGCTCCGGGCGCTTCTCGGCCGCTTCCTCTTTCCCGGCAACGCGGTAGACAAGAAGGTTGCGGTCCTTTCGGGTGGCGAGCGATCCCGCCTCGCCCTGGCCCGCCTCCTCGTCCAGCCGCCCAACCTCCTGCTCCTGGACGAGCCCACCAACCACCTCGACATGGCGGCGCGCGAGGCCCTCGCCGCGGCCCTCGCCGAGTACACCGGCACGGTCGTCCTCATCACCCACGACCGCCACCTCCTACAGCGGGTCGCCCAGGAGATCCTGGTGGTGGAGCGTGACCCGGATCGCGACGACCCGGCCACCGTCACCCTCTTCCCCGGTGACTACGCCGCCTACAACCGCGCCCGCGCCGAGGCGGCGCGACCGAAATCGGCGGCACCGAAGGCGGCCAAGGCACGCCCTCGCCGGCGCCGCGAAGATCAGCGGAAGGCGAAGGCGGAGGTCAACCGGCTCAAGCGCGAGGTGGGCGAGCTGGAGGGGGAGCTGGAGGGGGTGATGACGGAGCAGGGCGAGCTCGACGAACGGCTCGCCGACCCCGACCTCTACAACAACGACCCCACCCTCTTTGACGAGACCATCCGCCGCCACCAGGAGGTGGAGCGGCGCGCCGCGCTCCTGACCGAGCAGTGGGAGGTGCGGCTGGCGGCCCTGGAGGTGGCGCAAGGGGCGCTCGCTGAGAAGGGCGGCGCGATGGGGTAGGATCGCCCTGTTGACCGGGGCAACCGGCGCAGGCCCCCTGGAGTCTCCCCATGGCCCACCCGATTCAGGCAGTCCTCTTCGACGCCGTCGGCACCCTCTTCCGGGTGCGCGACTCGGTGGGCGCCGTCTACCACCGGGTGGCGGTGCGCCACCGGCGGTCGATCACCGCCGAGGCCCTCGACGCCGCCTTCCACGAGGAGATGGCGGCCGCCGATCCCATGGCCTTCCCCCACCTCTCCCCGGCCCACCTGCGGGAGATGGAGCTCCAGTGGTGGTACGACCGGGTCTACCGCACCTTCGCCCGCTTCGACCTGCCGCTCGATTTCGAGACCTACCGCACCGAGATCTACGAGCCCTTCCGCGGCGCCGCCTGGGAGCTCTACCCGGAGACGGCCGACACCCTCATCGCCCTGCACGAGCGGGGGATCACCACCGGAATCGTCTCCAACTTCGACTCCCGCCTCACCGACGCCCTCACCGCCCTCGGCATCGCGGCGCTGATCGACCACCCCATCTACGCCTCCCCCCACGGTGTCGCCAAGCCCGACCCGCGGCTCTTCGAGATCGCCCTGTCGGCGTGTGGGGTGGCGGCGGAGGCGGCGATCCACGTCGGTGACGACCCCGCCGACGACGTCGCCGGCGCCCGTGGAGCCGGGATCCGGCCGCTCCTCATCGACCGCGCGGGCACACGCCTGCCGATGGTGGACCTCCCGGTGATTCGCCGCCTCGACGAGCTCCTCCCGCTCCTCGACCGGGGGTGAGCCGGATGGCGCCGGAGGGCTCCTGCGGGTCATTCACGGGGACTTGGCGCCGCGGTCTCGCCAGTAACCCGGCCGCCGGCGTTCGAGGGCGGTTCGCACCTCAGCCCACGGCCGACCGGTTGCCTGTCCCGCCCTCACGCGCGCAGCCCGAGATTGAATCTCCGTCGCCCAGGCAGCCTCGACCTCTTCATCCGCCTCGCCGTCGAGGCTGGCAAGAAGGACCACCGCGATCTCCGCACGCTCCGCGGTGGAGAGCGACAGGGCCTCGCGAGCAAGCTGTTCCGCCGCGTTGTGCATGAGGAAACCTTACCAAGGTTCACCTCCCCAAGTCCCGGCGAGGGCTGAGGTGGTTCCTGAGGGGCTGGCCCGCAGGGCGGAGACCGGAGGCGTAGCAGCGCTACGGTGGAGGGCTCCGACCGAGGACACGGCCCCTCAGGGGCCGCCTCAGCCCTCGCTTCTCCTACCGGACGATGCGGAGGACGTCGTGGTAGGAAACAAACAGGATAAAGGCGATCAGCAGCAGAAACGCCCCCTGCTGGACCCACTCCTCGGTCTGCCTCGCCAACGTCCGGCCGCGCACCGCCTCGATGGCGCCGAAGAGGACGTGGCCGCCGTCGAGCGGCGGGATGGGCAGGAGGTTGAAGACGAAGAGGGCGATGGAGATTACCGCCATGAAGTGGATGAGGGTGGCGGCGCCGAAGTGGGCCGCCTGGGTCGCCATCTGGAAAATCATGATCGGGCCGCCCACGGCGGAGGCGTTGACCTTGCGGGTGACGAGCTGGACGAAGCCGGAGACCGTGCGGGCGGTGAGGTCCCACGTCTCGGTAAGGCCGTAGCGCACCGCCGCCACCGGCCCGAGGGGGCGCGACCAGGTGGCGCCCGAGTGGGTGACACCGATGCGGCCCGTCTTCGCGTCGGGGGTGACGACGAGCGTTCGCCGCGCTCCGTCACGCTCGATCGTCACCTTCGTCGCCTCGCCGGGGCGCGCGTGGAGCGCCGTGGCGAGGGCCTCGAAGGTGTCGATCGGGGACCCCTCGACCACCACGATCCGGTCGCCCGGCATCAGGCCGGCGGTGGCCGCGGCCGACTCCACCACCACCTTGCCCACCTCCGGGACGGTGTGGACCTCCCCCTGGACGAGGGCGAGGCCGACGAGGAAGAGGGCGCCGGCCACCGCGTTCATCGTCGGACCGGCGAGGGCGATGACGATCTTCGCGAGGGGGCGGGCGGCGCGTGCCGCCTCCTCGTCCGGCTTCACATAGCCCCCCACCGGGATCGGGCAAAAGCGCAGCTCGGTCCCGGAGGCCAGGGGCCGCCGCCACACGGCCGGGCCGAAGCCGATGGCGAAGACCTCCACCGGCACCCGGAAGCGACGGAAGGCGATGAAGTGGCCCCACTCGTGGACCACGATGAGGATACCCAAGAGGAAGAGGGTGGCGAGGACGTTGACGCCGTTCGCCGAGAGCCAGTGGAAAAAGACCATGGTGTGCGGTGGGGGGAGAGGGTGGAGAGAGGCCCGACATGTTGGGGGATCAGCGGCCCTACGTCACGGGTTGCGGTTCAAGCCTCATCGTCGGGTCTGCGGTCCACCCGAGCCCTTAACGCAAGGGCGCCAAGCGCGAGGGCGCAAAGGGCGCGGGTGTTCGCCTGGGTGCGCGTGCCGAGTGGGATTTCAACGCAGAGACGCAGGAGGCGCAGAGGGGGGAGGCTGGCCGAAGTTACGGTGGCGCGAGGTGCGACCCAGGGGGGGAGCTCACCGGAAGGGGCTTTCACCATGAAGGGCATGAAGAGCATGAAGGGGAGGGGGATCGGGCTTCCGTTGGGGGTGTCGCGGGCGGCGTGCTGGGCGACGGTGCGCGCCTGGAAGGCGCAGGACTCACCGCGAAGACGCCATACCTTCGCGCCCTTCGTGGTTTTCTACGACGGGCCCCTAGAATCGCGTGGTGGTGAGAAAGGTTACCTTCGGCTGGTGGTTGTCGCCGTCGATGCGATCGAGCGGGAAGGCGAGGTCGAGGCGGATCACCTGCTCGCTTGCCGCCACCGGCCACGCCAGGCGCAGGCCGAGGCCGGCGCTGGTGGAGAGGCTGGCGAGGTCGAACCCCTCGGCGTGGCGCCAGACCGTGCCGCTGTCGACGAAGGCGAGGCCGCCCACCGCCACCACCCCGGCGATCCGGGCAGCCGCGAAGAGGCGGTCCTCCACGGTGAGACGTAGGCGGGTGTCGCCGGTGATCGCGTGGTCGTTGTAGCCGCGCAGGCCGGTGGAGGCGCCGAGGGAGAGGAAGCGGTCGTCGTCGAGGCGGCGGGTGGTGAGGACGTTGGCGCGTGCCAGCAGGGTGTGGCTGAGGGCGGCGGTGTCGAGCAGGGTGTGCTGCACGACCCCCACGATCCCCGCCCCCACCTGCACGTTCGCCAGCCGGCCGCTCTCCAGCCGTCCTGAGGCGGAGAGGGCGGCGCGCACCCACCGCCCGGGGGCCCACCGGTGGCCGCCGCCGTCGGTGAGGGCGAACAGCAGGCCAGCCTTGTCGCTCCCGAGGGCGGTGGCGGAGAGGCCCGCCTCCGCGGTCAGGTCGTTGGCGAGGTTGATGTACTCGGGCCGGTCGAAGTGGTCGATGTGGCGTTCGGTGACGAAGCCGACGCCGAGCCGCCGGTAGAAGAGGCCGACGGCGTTCTCGGATCGATCGGTCGGCAGGGTGGTAGTGGAGGCGGTGGGGGTGAAGCGGCGGGAGGTGGCGGCGGCGAAGAGGCCGGCGCGGTGGACGACCGGCGCGCCCGCCACCAGCGCCCGGGCCCACTCGACCCGCGCCGACTGGCGGGTGGCGCGGTAGCCGCTGGTCGTTACCCCGTCGTCCACCTGGGCCTCGTCGCCCCGCCGGTGGGCAGCCGTCAGCGACGCCGCCCACTCGGTCTCCAGAGAGTAGAAGGGGTGGGAGAAGCCCACCCCCACCGACTCGCCGCTGCCGGTGTTCGTGGCGTCGACGGAGCCCTGCCACCAGCTCCCCCCGAGGCGGGTGTCGAGGTAGTGGAGGGCGACCTGTGGGTCGCCGAAGCGGTTGGCGTAGGTGGCGGCGAGCCGCTTGCCGTAGCCGGCGAGGTTGGTATCGCGCACCCCAATGGTCCACGCGGTGCCCGCGTCCACCGCGGCGAAATCGACGATCGGCTCGATCGCCCAGGCGTCCTGCGCCACCACCTCGATCCGCACCCGGTTGTCCGGGAGCGGCGTGCAGCGGATCTGCTCGCGGCGCAGGTAGCCGAGGCCGCGCAGATGGCGGAGGGTGTCGCGCAACCGCTCGCGATCCAGCCGCTCGCCGGTGTGGAAGAGGAGCTCGCGCTCGATCACCCCAGGCCGGGTGGTGGCGTGCAGCCGGTTGACCGCCGCCGCGGAGAGCGGACTGGGGAGCCGGTCACCCGCCCCCAGGGGCGGCCGGTGGACCACGTCGATGGACGCGATGGTCGGCGCGCTGGCGAAGAGCGGCTCGCAAGTGGGGACCACCTGCGCCGTGGCCGGGGCAGCGAGGAGGGTGAGTGCAAAGGTGAAGAGGGGTACCCAGATCGTCGGCCGAAGATTTTTCGGCCACGGCGCTTGCACGGATCTTCCAAGTGGATGGCGCTTTTTGCCCAGTGGCGCCATTTCATCGGCAGGGTGATGGTCGAGGCCACCGGCGTCGCGAATGGCAAGACCGGGATCGTGAGTCGCCTGGAAGGGACGGTTCACCCCAGAGAGGATCAGCGGAAATAGCAATGCAGGCCGAGATGGGACCGTCCGTAGGGCGGGCTTCAGCCCGCCGAGCACCGTACCTTCT
>CAZRGD010000113.1:0-7544 GCA_964599505.1 uncultured Nitrospirota bacterium
GGTGAGGGGTGAGGGGTGAGGGGTGAGGGGATGGTTGGCCGCTGACGCGGCCGGCGATGATCTCTTCGTGGGTGGCTTGCATCGGCATCTTCATCAGCCCGAAAGGGCTGTCCTTCCCTAACCCCCAGTCCCTAGTCCCTGGGGGCCGCAGGCCCCTAAAACGACTTTTCGAAGTTGTCGCTCTTGAAGAAGTCGCACTTGAGACAGTTCGCCTGCTTCGTCGCAAAGGAGCCCTGGACCTCGCCGCCGCACAGGGTGCCGGTGAGGTAGGCGCAGTCGCGGCCGTGGTCCGGATAGGCGGGACAGACACCGAGCTCCGCCGCCTTCGCACCGCCCTCTTCGCGACCACACTTCTTGAACTCCCAGCAGGTGAGTGCGCGACTCCCCGTGGCCGGGGCGCCGCTCTTCGGCTGCAATACAATGGCGGCGCTGTTCGGCGGCGGAACGGCGACGGTGGCACCGCCACCAGCGCCGGTGGTGGCACTCACCCCATCAGGCAGACGGAAGCGGTTCACCTGCCTGGCCATGTCGCGGGTGTGGGTGGCGAGGAGGTCGGTACTGTTGGCCGACTGGGTGATGAGGGCGGCGTTTTGCTGGTTGAGACCGTTCATCTCCGCCACCGCCCGGTTCACCTCCTCGACCCCCTTCGCCTGCTCCTCGTTGGCGGTGGAGATCTCTTGGACGACGGTGCTCGCCTTGCGCACCGATTCGAGGATCTCGGTAAGCCGCTCCCCCGAGGCGTTCACCAGCTCCACACCCTTGTCGACCTTCTCCACCGTGTCGGCGATCAGCCCCTTGATCTCCGCCGCCGCCTTGGCGGAACGGCGCGCCAGGTTGCGCACCTCCGCCGCGACCACCGCAAACCCCCTCCCCTGCTCGCCGGCGCGCGCCGCCTCCACCGCGGCGTTGAGCGACAGGAGGTTGGTCTGGAAGGCGATCTCGTCGATCACCTCGATGATGTCGCGGATTTTTCCCGACGCCTCTTCGATCTGGCCCATGGCGGTGACCGCCTCGCCCACCACCGTGCCGCCCCCCTCCGCCACCTCACGGGCGGCGACGGTGAGCTCGTTCGCCTCATGGGCGTTGGCCGCGTTCTGCCCCACGGTAGACGCCATCTCCTCCATCGCCGAGGCGGTGTTCTCCAGAGAGGCAACCTGGCGCTCGCTGCGACCGGCAAGGTCCTGATAGCCGGCGGCGATCTCCATGACCGCCTTCTCCACCTCGCCGGAGGCGGCGCGGATGCTGAAAAACGGTTCGGCAACCGAGTCGAGCATCGCGTTCATCCGCCGTACCTGGGCCCGGTGCTCGTCGCCGACGAAGGGCTCCGGGTCGATGCGCAAATCGAGACGACCCGAGATCATCCCCTCGACCAGGCGGCGGGTCTCGTGCTCCAGGCGCACCTCCTCGGTCACATCCTTCCACTCCACCACCGTGGCGATGTACTCGCCGTCGTCGTCGAAGGCGGCGCTGGAGGTGTGGTGGAAGGTGAAGGGCCCCACCTCGATGTTCGCCGCGTGGGGGAGGTTCGCCGGGTCAGCGAGGATGGCGGCGACCCGGGCCGGGTCGGTGTAGAAGTCGTCGATGCACCGTCCCACCAAGCCATCGGCGCGGAAGGTGGGGAAGAGCTTGCGCAGCTCCCCCTCCAACCGCTCGAAGGTGGCGTGGGCGGAGTCGTTCATGTAGGTGATGACCCGGTCGCGGTCCGCCACCATGATGTTGGCGGAGGCGCCGTCGAGGGCGACCTTCACCGCCACCGCCTCGGTGGAGGAGCGGAGCGCCCCGGTCATCTGGTTGAAGGCTCCGGCGAGGTCACCGAGCTCGTCCGCGTGGTCGCACACCACCTCCACCCGCAGGTCGCCCTCGGCGACGCGGCGCACCGCCGCCACCAGCTCCGCCAGGGGGGCGAGGACCCGCCTCTGCACACCGCGCCGCAGGAGGAGGGCAGCGAGGCCGACGAAGAGGAGGGCGACAAGGCCGAGCCCACGCACACGGGTAACCCCGGAGGCGACGTGGACGGCGGCACCGTCCGCCACCGCCAGGGCCTCATCCATGGCGGTGAGCTGATCGGCGATGATGGGGTCGAGCTCGTTGGAGAGGGCCGCCGCCGCCTCGTCGAAGGGGACCATGAGGGTGTTGCCCTTCGTCGGGCCACCGTCGACGTAGGCGTGGGCCATCTCCCGGCCTGCCTGGTAGTAGGCGTCGAAGGCCGCCCCGAGCTTGTCGAGGCGCGCCGCCATTTCGCCGTCACCCTGTTCGCGGTAGCGGTCACGGAACACCGTCAGGAGATCACGGAACGCCTGGGCATGGACCTCCGCCTCGTCGAATCCATCAGCGAACCCCTCGGCGGCGCGGGTGGCGGAGATGTCAGTGAGGAACTGCTGCACCTGCACCACGTGCAGGCGCATCGC
This sequence comes from uncultured Nitrospirota bacterium, assembly GCA_964599505.1. Taxonomy (GTDB): domain Bacteria; phylum CG2-30-53-67; class CG2-30-53-67; order CG2-30-70-394; family CG2-30-70-394; genus CG2-30-70-394. Next base: position 2,409 of record CAZRGD010000113.1, read on the forward strand.
CTCGCCCTTGAGTGCCAGGTCCACCGCGTGGTCGCGCACCTCGGTGATCGCAGTACCCACCGCAACGCTGTCATTGGCCACCCCGTGAGTCACCCACCAGGCGGTGGCCACCAGGCCCCCGATGAGGAACGTCGTGGCGGTAAAGACGGCAGCGACCGCGGAGGCGAGAGAGCCCCTCCCGGACACGGTCTGGATCCAGCTTATCGGTTGCCTATGGGTCATGGGTGGGCTCGCTTCATCGATCAAAAGTCCTGCCACTCGTCCGGACCGCCGGGGGCGCTGGGCGATGCGGCGACTGTGGGCTGCGGGACGGCGGTCGGGGTCACCAACGGCGGCACACCGGCGCCCATCGCCGGTGCCACCTGGCGAAGCCGGAACCGCCCCACCTGGGATTCCATGTCGCGGGCGCGGGCGGAGAGGGCGTCGGCCGACGCCGCGACCTCCTCCACCAGGGCGGCGTTCTGTTGCAGGATCGTGGAAATCTGGGTGATCGCCCCGTTCACCGAGCCGATCCCGTCCGCCTGCTCCGCCGAGGCGGTGGCGATCTCCTCGGCGATGGCGCTCACCTGCTCCACCGAGGTGACGATCCCCCCGAGGCGCTCGCCCGAGGCGTTCACCAGCTCGGTGCCGGCGGCCACCTTGGCCACCGAGTCATTGATCAATGCCTTGATCTCCGCCGCCGCCTTGGCGGAGCGCCGCGCCAGGTTACGCACCTCGGCGGCGACCACCGCAAAGCCCCTGCCCTGCTCTCCGGCACGAGCCGCCTCCACCGCCGCGTTCAACGACAGCAGGTTGGTCTGAAAGGCGATCTCGTCAATGACCTGAATGATGTCGGCAATCTGTCCCGACGACTCCTCGATGGCGGCCATGGCCGCCACCGCATCATTCACCACCTTGCCCCCGTCCTCTGCCACCCGGCTCGCCTGGCCAGCAAGCTCTTGGGCCTCGCGCGCCTTGGACGCCGCCTGTTCGGTGGTGGCCGACATCTCCTCCATCGCCGCCGCCGTCTCTTCCACCGAGGCTGCCTGCTCCTCGGTGCGGGTGGCGAGGTCCTGGTTGCCGGTAGCAATCTCGCCGGTAGAGAGCGCCACATCCTTCGCGGCGGTGCGCACCGCCGCAAGCGGCGCCTCCACCGTGTCGAGCATCGCGTTGAGTCGCTCGATTTGCTTATGCATGGCGGGATCGGTGAACGCGTCCGGGTCGAGGCGACGGGTGAGATCACCCGCCACCACCGCTTCCATCAGGGAGGCAGCCTCCCGCGTCATATGCTCTTCCTCGGTGATCTCCTGCCACACCACCACGCTCCCGAGACGGCCGCCGTCCGCATCACGGACGGCGCCGGCGGTCACCTCGAAGATCCGCTCCGCAAGCTCGAGCCGGCCGGTGTAGGGGAGCACTGCCTCATCCTCAAGGATGCGGCGCATCGCCCCGGGCTCGGCCTGAAAGAGGTCTACCCCGCTGCCCACCACCGCCGTGGCCCGGAAATCGGGGGTGTGGCAACGGACTGCCGCCTCCATCCCCTCCAGCACGGTAACGGCGTGGTCATTGGCGTAGAGGATCCGATAGTCGGTGCCGGCCATGACGACGTTGAGCGGCAGCCCATCGAGGGCGACCTTGAGACGCAGCGCCTCCTGTTCGATCCGACGCCGCTCCGCCTCCTCCGCCGCGTGGGTCTCTGCCTCGCCCTCCTGGCGCCGCCCGTCGCGCCACAAAAACAGCAGGATGGCGCCGGCCGCGAGAACCGTGGCGATGAGGGTGGCCAGACCGAGGAGCTTGTAGAGCTCCACCTTGGCGGCAAGGGCGAGGACGAGCCCGTGGCTGCGTTCGAGGAGGTCAATATTGCTCTTCTGGATTTTCTGTAGGGCCGGCCAGGCATCCTCGCCCCCGGCAATCACCGTCGTCACCGCCGCGTAGAAGGGATCCCAAACCTCACGCACCACCGCCGCCTGCGCCCCCACCGAGCCACCCTGCTTCTCGAAGCCTGCAAGGACCGACTCGAAGGTGGCGGAAACCTTCAGCAGATCCTCACGAGCAACGCTCGCGGTTGCCTCATCCGTGTCGGTGGCCATGATCAGCTCGCCCGTATCCTTCGCCATCCGCTGGCTGAACATGCGCTGGCGACCGGCGGTGTTCATCGCATTCCCAAGGCTCCCCAGGAGGAGAATGAAGGTAAGCGCGACGACCGACAGGACGCCGATCACCCCGATCCCGAGAATCGCCGACCGGTTGAAGTGCGGCAGGCGCTCAAGAAGGACGTGGATACGTCCGCGTGCTGAAGCTCCGGGTGGAGACGACGGAGAGGGGGTCGGGCTCATGGCTGGCTCATCGGGAGGTTTAGGGAATAGGTCATGTTCTTGGGCTCGCTACGCGAGCCAGAGGCTAGGGATTAGGGATTAGGGGCTAGGGGGCTAGGGGTGGTGCCGGCCTGCGGCCAGCGATAATTTCTTCGTGGTTGGTTGTCATCCGCATCTCATCGGCCCGAAGGGCTGTCCTTCCCTAGTCCCTAGCCCCTAACCCCTGCTGTTCTAAAAGTCCTCCCACCCCTCAGGATCGGCGGTCGCCGCACCGGCGATGGCTTTGGCAGGGGGAGCCACCGCGGATACGGCAACCCCCGGCGACGCCACGGTGGGGCCGGCCACCTCCCCGAGGTGGAAGCGGCCCACCTCCGTGTGCAGCTCACGCGCACGGCTGCGCAGGGCATCAGCGCTCGCCGCCACCTCCTCGACCAGGGCAGCGTTTTGCTGGGTGATCTGGTTCATCTGCCCCACCGCCACGTTCACCGAACCGATCCCGGTGGCCTGCTCGCGGCTGGCGGTGGCGATCTCGTCCACCAGACCGGTCACCTCTCCCACCGAGGTAAGGATGGCATCGAGGCGCTCGCCCGAGGTATTCACCAGCTTCGTGCCCGCGGCCACCTTGGCCACCGAGTCATTGATCAGCCCCTTGATCTCCGCAGCCGCCTTCGCCGAGCGACGTGCCAGGTTTCGCACCTCGGCGGCGACTACCGCAAAGCCTCTGCCCTGCTCGCCGGCCCGCGCCGCCTCCACCGCCGCATTGAGCGACAGGAGGTTGGTCTGGAAAGCGATCTCGTCGATCACCTCGATGATCTCGCAGACCTTCCCCGAGGAGGTGGCGATCTGCTCCATCGCGCGCACCGCCTGGTCCACCACCTGGCCTCCCTGCTGCGCCACCTCACGGGTCGCGCCGGCGCGCTCGTTGGCACCCTGCGCCTTGGACATGGCCGCTTCGGTGGTTGCCGACATCTCCTCCATGGCCGCCGCGGTCTGCTCCAGAGAGGCCGCCTGCGCCTCGGTGCGACGCGAGAGGTCCTGGTTTCCCTCGGCAATCTCGCCGGCAGAGAGATCGAGGTCCCCAACCGCGGCGAAGATCGTCTTCAGGGTCTCGTGGGTGACGGTGATCGCCCGGTTTAACGACGTCTTCATGTGGGCGTGGTCACCGAGGTAGTCACCCTCCACGCGACCCGTGAGGTCGCACTCGGCGACCCGGTTAAGGACCGTGACCGCCTCTTCGATCGGCGCGACGGAGGCCGCGATCGACTCGTTGGTCGCAACAACGAGCTCTCGGTAGACACCGGTGAAGCGCGCCTCGTCGCCGCGCTCATGGAGTTGGCCGTCCCGTACGGCGCCGCTCAAACGGCGCACCTCACCGAGGACCTGGCTCAGGGCATCGGTGGACCGGACCACACTGTGGGCCAGGTGGTCACCCTCCGAATGCGGTTTCATCGTTCCCGAGAGGTCCCCGTGGCCCACCGCATCCACCGCCGCCGCCATCTCCTGGAGGTAGGCGATGACGCCGCGAAAGCCCTCCGCCACCTGGCCGAGCTCATCCGTGGAGGCGTCGTCGATCTTCTGGTCGATCTCACCCTTGGCGAGAGACTCGGCCACCCGCGCGAGGGGGGTGAGGCGGCGGCTCACACGCCATCCGAGCCACGCCAGAGCCATCGCCACGACCACCTGACCCGCCACCGCCAGGAGCACCTTCAGGCGCACGGCGCTGACCAGGGCGGCCGCCGCCGCGTCGCTCCCGAGCTGGGTGGTGATCTCATTCAAGGCCAGGTGGATCGACCACTGGCCGACCACGAACATGAGCCCGGTCAGGGTAATCAGCGCCACCACCTTGGCGCGAACGGTGTGCAGGGTGTGTCTTTGCATGGCGTGTTCCGTGGGAGTCGCTGGGATGAAGAGGGAGATCAGGAGGCCAGGCCGGTGAGGTCCGGAATATCGAGAACGCGCTCGAGATCCAGGAGGATCACCATGGTGTTGCCGACCTTGCCGATCGCGTTGATGTAGTCGCCAGCGATCTGCCGGCTGGCGGCAAACGACGGGGTGTCCTGGATGGCGTCCTCGGGGATCCCCATGACGTCAGCAACCGTGTCGACGACGATCCCGAGGGTCTTGCCGCCGACGTTGGTGACGATGATCGAGGTGAGCTTGTCGTACTCCCGCGGTTCCATGTGGAAGCGCGAGCGCAGGTCGACCACCGGCACCACGGTGCCACGCAGGTTGATCACCCCGCGCACGTGGGGCGGCATGTTCGGGAGCGGGGTAAACTGGGTGAGGCCGATGATTTCCTGCACCTTGAGGATCTCCAGGCCGTACCGCTCCTCGCCCAGATTGAAGGTGAGGTACTGGCGCGAGGCGCCCTGGGCGGAGAAGTTGATGATATCGAAGATGTTGTCGTACTCCTCGTCATCGCGATCGACGACCGAGGGCTGGACGCTGGGGGTGGAAATGGACTCTTCGGACATGGGGTGCTCCGGTTGGGGCGCGCTACGCGCGCCAGGGGCTCAGCAGTTAGAGGCAAGGACGGTCCCGGCCTGCGGCCGGCGAAGACGACTATTGTTCGAGAAGTTTGAGGCGACCACCGCCTCTCCAGGAGGCAAGGTAGGAGCCGGCTCCCGCCGGCGATCCGCGCGTAGCGCGGCAGGCCCTTCGGGCCTGGATCGCGAGCAGGAGCTCGCTCCTACCCAGTGGAAGGCCGGCAGCGCAAGGATTCGTGACGTTTCTTTCATGGCAAGTACCATCGGCATCTCATCGACCCGAAGGGCCGTCCTTCCCTAATCCCTAGCCCCTAGCCCCTCGTTTTCGATACACCGTCCGTGGCAGCCGCTCGAGC
>CAZRGD010000114.1:0-7484 GCA_964599505.1 uncultured Nitrospirota bacterium
GTGCGGTGGGTGCGGATGACGGTTGAGAGGGTTTCAAGGTCGGCGTTCGCCACCACGACGCAGCCGCGTGAGTCGTCCGGGGTGGCGAGACGGCCCGGGTCGTCGGTACCGTGGAGCCAGATGCCGCCGCCGTCGCGGCCGGCGAGGCGGTCGAAGGAGTTGGGGTAGTCGGTGGGATACGCCATCGCGCCGTAGAGCGGCGGCAGCCGCCGCCCGTCGAGGTGGCGCTCCAAAAAGTAGACCCCCTCCGGGGTACGCAGATCACCGCGCCGCGCCTTGCGGCCCGACCGCTTGCCCACCACGCACCGGACGCTCTCCACCGCCACCGGGCCGCCGGCGCTGCCGCGGAAGCGGTAGAGGCGGTGCGCCTGCTTGTCGACCAGGAGGACGTCGGGGGCGCCGGGCGGCAGGCGGAGGATCGCCGCGGGGACGCGGCCACCGTGGTCGCGGTTCTCCACCGCCGCGACCGGCCCCGTCGCCGCCGGGGCTGCCGCCCGCTTCGGCTGGCGGTAGCGCGCCTCGACCACCGGCGGGCGCGATGGCGATTGGACCACCTTCGTGGGTGGTACGGCCGCCGGCGGGTGGTGCGCGGCAACGCGCGGCGACGGGACGAGATCACCAGCCGCCGACCGGGCATGTGCCCGCCGGGCGAGGAGGGCGGCGAGAAAACGAACACGATGGTCGTGAGACGCCACGCCCGCACCGCCGAGGGTGGTAAAGAGGCGACGGTTCCTCTCGGCCTCCGGGTAGCCGGGCCGCAGGATGACCGCCTCCGTGGCCGCCCGCCCCGCAAGCCCCACCTCGTCGAGGCGCCACAGGAGCACGGCGACGTTGTTCCACAGGACCGGATCGTCGGGGGTGACCGCTACCCCCCGAGTGTAGGCGGCGAGCGCCCCGGCGAGATCACCGGCGCGATAGGCGGCAGTCCCCTGCGCCCGCCACCCGGCCGCCTGTGCCGCCACCACGGTGAGCCCCAGGAAGAGCCCCGCAAGAACCAACGGTAGGAGGGGGCCATGCCCCCGATCGGTGGACCACCGGGGTACCGGCCGGAGGAATCGCGGGCATGGCCCGCTCCTATCCAGCAACCGGGGGTTGGGAGGGAATACGTGGCGCGCCTGCGGCGCGCATCGGGGGCATGGCTCGTTCCGACCCTGCAACCGGGGGCTGGGAGGGAATACGTGGCGCGCCTGCGGCGCGCATCGGGGGCATGGCTCGTTCCGACCCTGCAACCGGGGGCTGGGAGGGAATACGTGGCGCGCCTGCGGCGCGCATCGGGGGCATGGCCCCCTCCTACTCATCTTGGTCCTCCTGGAGCTGGCGCGCCAACTCCAGGTAGACGTGGGCGAGGTTGTAGTGGGCCTCTTCGTAGTCGCGGTCGAGGTGTACCGCGACCTTGAGCTCCCGGGCGGCGACATCGTGGTGGCCGGCGCGATCGAAGACCACCCCGGCGTTGTTGTGGGCGATGGGGTTATCCGGCGCCGCCTGAATCGCCTGGCGAGCGGTGTTCAGGGCGACGTCGAGGTGACCCGCATCGAGCTCACGGACGCAGCGGGCGAGGAGCGTGCTCACCCCCTCCGGCCCTGCCGCGCCCACCCGCACCGCGATCACCGCCGCCACCACCGCACCGCCGACCCCCCCAACCAGGCGCCACCTCACAGTCGATGCCACTCCTCGCTGACGATCCGCAGGTGGCCCCCCTCATCGCGCACGAAGAGCTTCTTCATCCCGTGGTCCCGGTAGCCACCACGCCGGAAGTCCTGAACGAAGGAGAAGATGATCAGCCCCTCACGCTCGTCGATCCGGACGTCGGAGATGGCCACCTGGATGGCGCCGTGGCGAAACTTCTTCCGCTTGTTGGCCCGCCAGTCGCGCTTGTCCCGCGCCCCCTTCTTGCCGCGTGCAACGAAAGCCTCGGAGTAAAACCCCATGTAGGCATCGAGGTTGCGCCCCTCCCACGCCTGGCGCCACTGCTCGAGCCAGGCGCGTTTGTCCTGATCGGCGGGGGCCTGGGGACCGGTGGGCCGCTCCCCGCCCCCCTTCATGGCGAGGATCATCCGCGCCTCTTCGAGGTAGTCACCGATCTTCTTGTTTTTCGGCTGCACCTTGGCTACCGCCTCGAACGCCTGCACCGCCGAGGCGTAGTCGCCCGCCTTCTCGTAGAGGACGCCGAGGAGCCAGCGTGCCTTGTAGCTCTCCTCCAGGGCGAGCGACCGCTTCAACGCCTCGATCGCCTCGTCGTTGCGACCGAGCTTCTCCAGGGTCGCGCCGCGGAAGTGGTGGACCTCGGCGGAGCTCGGGTCGATCGCGATCGACCGATCGAAGGCGGCGAGCGCCTCCTCGTATTGACCGTTGGAGAAGAGCGCCGAGCCGAGGTTGTACTGGACGTGAGAGTCGTCCGGACGGAGCCGCGCGACCCGGCGGTAGTCGGTGATCGCCCGGGCGAAGTCACCGTTGGCGTGGGCGAGCTTTGCCTGCGAGAAGAGGGTGGCCGCCGTGTCGCCGGCCGCCAGGGCGCCGGGCGCGGGCGCCGGTGCGGGACGCTCGGGGATTGCCTCGCGGCTCAGGGGAGCACCACCACTCGCCTCCTCCACATCCGCGGTGGAGGCACCTGCACCGCTCTTCACGGACGGGGGCAGAGAGGTGCCACCCTTGTCTGCCTCACCGAGGACCTTATCGAGGACGCCGATGTAGTAGTGCGCCTCCTTCTCGCGCGCCGGGTTGGTGGTGAGGCGGAGGACCTCCTGGTACTCCTCGCGGGCGAGGGTGAGATAGAGGCGGGCGAGGTTGTAGCGCGCCAGCTCGTAGTCCGGGTTGAGCCGCCGTGCCTTCTGAAAGTTCGTCTCCGCCTGATCGAGCATCCCGAACTGGTGGTAGATGGCGGCGATGTTGTTGTAGGTCTCGGCCGAGCGCGGATTGAGCTCCACCGACTTCTTGAAGGCGTCGAGGGCCTGATCGAGCTCACCGGCGTTAAAGTGGCGGACGCCGGTCTGGAAGAGGGCTTTGGCCTGGGCCACGTCGTCAGCGGCATGCGCCGGCGCACCGCCCACGAGGACCGCCAGGAGAAGAATCCACCACCATCGTCTTGAGACCATCCGTGTCATGGCGGCGATCTTTTCAGAATTCTCTTTTTTCGCACAGCGAAAAAAGAGCCGCCTTGACCCCTCCCCCACCCCTCACTAGCATGACTTGCAGTAGCCAACATCTTTTTCTGTGCGGGAGCCATGGAGCAACGAGAGACGCACCTTGCCCGCCTGGAGGCGGGAATCGGTCGCCTGGTGGAGGCGTTACACGCCGTCCGCCACGAGCTGGATGCGGCGCGTGGTGAGCTGCAGACCCTGCGCTCCAGCGCCCAACAAGAGCTCGCCCGACTCCACACCACCGTCGAGCAACAGGAGCGGGAGCTCACCGCCCTCCGCCACCAGCGGCAGCTCGTCGGTGAACGGCTCCACGCCATCCAGGGGCGTCTGGACGTCGCCCTCGCGGAAGAGCACGCGGCGAAGGCTGCGCAGGTCGGCAACGGTGACAAGGGCGCCGCCGCCGCCCCCCTCACAGAGCTCACCCTCCAATAGATGTCATGAACAACGTCACCATCCACATCGCCGGCCGTACCTACCAGCTCCGGAGCGACGGGAGCGCCGAGGATGTGGAGCGGGCGGCAGCGATGGTAGACTCACGTATGCAAGAGATCGCCAAGGCGTTGCCGCAGGCAGGCATGGAGAAGGTTGCAGTCCTTACCCTCGTCCACATGGCGGACGAGCTGATTCAAACCAAGAATGAGATGGAACGGTTCGATACCTTCATTGATGCACAGACCCGCCGGATCGAGGCGGTTGTGGCAGAGTGAGATGCCCTGCCTTATGCGTGATGGGAAGCTTTTCTCTGAACCAACACGATCTTCAAGGGACGACGGTCTAAAGACGGTGTGCATGCTCTCCCCGTTGAGAGAAGCCTAAAGTCTCAAGCCAACTCCCGACCTGTTCATGACAGGTTCAAGAAGACAACCCACACGGTAAGGCGGGGTTCTTCACATTCGCCGGCGGTTTGCCTGGCGCGGCCCGCGGGTGCATCCACGGAGGTCACTACGCGGATGACCTGTGGACCTATTCGACACACGTGACCCCGAAGAGGTGGAAGCACCGGAACGGCCCCTGCCGTACCGGCTGCGACCGGGTACTTTCGATGAGATCGTCGGCCAACCCCACCTCGTCGCGGCGGGCAGCAGTCTGCGGCGGGTCGTCGAGCACGGGCAGCTTCCGTCGCTGATCTTCTTCGGCCCCCCCGGTTGCGGCAAGACCGCCCTGGCGCGGGTGATCGCGACCGCCTCCGGGGCGCGCTTCCGGCGTCTCAACGCGGTCGCCGACGGACTCGCCCAGCTCAAGCCGCTGCTCACCGAGGCGATCCGCCTGCGCGGCGCCGGCGAGCCCCCCACCCTGCTGTTCGTGGATGAGATCCACCGCTTCAACAAGACCCAGCAGGACGCCCTCCTCCCGGACACCGAGCGGGGCAATATCGTCCTCATCGGCGCCTCCACCGAGAACCCGTTTCACGCCCTCATCCCGCCGCTCCGCTCACGGGTCCAGCTCTACCGCCTCGATCCCCTCGGCGAGCAAGAGATGGCGACCCTCCTGGAGCGGGCGCTCACCGACCCGCGCGGCCTCGCCGACGACCACGTGGTGGTCACCGAGGCGGCGCGCGCGACCCTCATCGGTCTGGCGAACGGCGACGCCCGGCGGCTCCTCGCCTCCCTGGAGATGGCCGCGGCGGCGACCGAGCCGGACGACGACGGCGTGGTCGTCATCACCGAGGAGGGGGTTCGTGCCACCCTTCAGTACGGCGGCCGCCGCTACGACCGCGACGGCGACGAGCACTACGACACCGCCTCGGCGCTGATCAAATCGGTGCGCGGCTCCGACCCCGACGCGGCGGTCTACTGGCTGGCGAAGATGCTCGAAGGCGGCGAGGACCCGCGCTTCATCGCCCGCCGTCTGGTCATCCTCGCCGCCGAGGACGTGGGGCTCGCCGACCCGATGGCCCTGGTCCTCGCCAACGCCTGTTTCTCGGCGGTGGAACGGATCGGCATGCCCGAGGCCAACCTCATCCTCTCCGAGGCGACCCTCTATCTCGCCCTGGCGCCGAAGAGCAACAGCGCCACCGTCGCCATCGGCCGTGCCGGCCGCGAGGTGCGCCAACGCCCCACCCTGGAGGTGCCCCTGCACCTGCGTGACGCCCACTACACCGGCGCCGAGAGCCTCGGCCACGGCGAGGGGTATCGATACCCCCACGACTACCCGGGCCACTACGTCGCCCAGGACTACCTCCCCGAGCCGCGCCGCTTCTACAAGCCGGGCGACCTTGGCCGCGAGGCGCTGCTCGCCGAGCGTCTCGCCGCCCTGCGTGCCACCCCTCCCACCACGAACAACCGTGCCGGCGAACCCGCCGTCACTCCTCATACTCCCACGAGGTAACCCATGGAGATCCTCATCCCGATCCTCGCCGCCGTCGCCGGCGGCGTTGCAGGTGCCATCGCCCACCGGATGGCCGTCCAGTCCCGCATTGGCTCCGCCCAGCAGGAGGTCACGCGGATCACCGACCACGCCCAGTCCGCGGCCGAGACCACCCGCAAGGAGGCGGAGCTGGAGCGCAAGGAGCTCCTCGGCCGCGCCGAGCTGGAGGCGGAGCGCCTGCGCGACGAGGCCCACAAGGCCGCCGACCAGACCCACAAGGCCCTGGAAGACGAACGCACCCACCTGAGCGCCGAGGCAAAGCGGCTGGAGGCGGAGGAGCAGCGGCTGAGCCAGCGCAACGACGCGTTGGAGTTGCGTGACAAGAAGCAGGAGGAGGCCACCGCCCGGCTGCACGAAAAAGAGCAGCGTCTCGACCGGCTCATCGACGACAAGGTGAACGAGCTGGCGAACATCGCCCACATGAGCGTCGAGCAGGCGAAGGAGGAGCTCACCCGCCACCTGGAGGAGGATGCCCGCCACGAGGCGGCGTGGCTGATCACCCAGATCGAGGACGAGGCACGCCAGGAGGGCGACGCGCGGGCGCAGAAGATCATGTCCCTGGCGATGCAGCGGATGGCGTCGGACCACGTCTCCGAGCACGCCATCAGCGTCGTGCCGCTCCCCTCGGACGAGATGAAGGGGCGGATCATCGGCCGCGAGGGGCGCAATATCCGCGCCTTCGAGGCGGCCACCGGCATCGACGTGGTGATCGACGACACCCCCGACGCGGTGGTGGTCTCCGGCTTCAACTCGGTGCGCCGCGAGGTTGCACGCATGGCCCTCGCGCACCTGGTGAAGGACGGCCGCATCCACCCCGCCCACATCGAAGAGACGGTGGCCAAGTGCCAGGGGGAGATGGACAAGCTGATCGTCGAGGCGGGCAAGCGAGCCGTCTATGAGGTCGACGTCCAGGGGCTCCACCCGGAGATCGTCAAGCTCCTGGGGCGCCTCAACTACCGCACCTCCTTCGGCCAGAACCAGCTCGACCACGCCAAGGAGGTGGCACTGCTCTCCGGGATCATGGCGAGCGAGCTCGGCTGCGATGCCGCCATGGCCCGCCGCGCAGGTCTCCTGCACGACATCGGCAAGGCGGTCGACCAGGAGATGGAGGGCGACCACGCCCACATCGGCGCCAACCTCGCCAAGCGATACCAGGAGCCGGAGACGGTGATCAACGCGATCCTCTACCACCACGCGATGGTCGAGCCGAACAGCGTCGAGTCGGTCCTGGTCGCCGCCGCCGACGCCCTCTCCGCGGCCCGCCCCGGCGCCCGCATGGAGGCGGCCGAGACCCATGTCAAACGGCTTACCGACCTCGAGCGCATCGCCTCCAGCCACGACGGGGTAGACAAGGCGTACGCCATCCAGGCGGGACGGGAGATCCGGGTCATCGTCGACTACGACCGGATGGGCGACGCCGAGGCGCGGTTGGCGGCCAAGGAGATCGCCCAACAGATTCAAGAAGAGATGACCTACCCCGGCCAGATCAAGGTCGTCGCCATCCGCGAGAGCCGCTTCGTGGAGTTCGCGAAATAATCCCGATTCAAAACCACGAAGGACACGAAGAGCACGAAGGAGAGCCCGGACGGTGTGCCGTGCTGCGCTTGGCGCGCCCTACCCATCTTGACCGGGATTGGCCTACCGACACCGCGGGAGCCGTGACCTACCCCTCCACCATGGCCGAGGAGTGGGCGACCAACCCCTTCCTCCGCTGGGATGCGGAGGCGGTCATTGAGGCCGCCCGCGCCCACGGCGCCACCAGCGACACCCCCGCCGAGGTCTTCGCCGCCATCCGGCGGTGGAAGGACACCGCCTGAACTCGAGGGAGGGGCAGTCCTCGCGCAGAGAGGATCAGCGGAAATAGCAATGCAGGTCGAGATGGCGCCGTCCGTAGGGCGGGCTTCAGCCCGCCGAGCACCGTAACGTCTTGAGATGACGGCGTCGGTCGGCTGAAGCCGACCCTACGGTCAGGTACCACAT
>CAZRGD010000115.1:0-7484 GCA_964599505.1 uncultured Nitrospirota bacterium
GGAGTCTCGTGGGCTCGGAGATGTGCATAAGCGCCAGCTGCACGGCGGTCCGTGACGATGGCGCGCCGCCGGAGCTGGCTCTCGTCCCCCGCCCTTCGTGTCGTCCTTCTGGCCGTCGCCCTGGCGGCGGCCACCTGCGTCGCCTACGGCCGGCTGCCCACCTGTGGTTTTGTCTCCTACGACGACCCCGACTACGTCATCCAAAACCCCATGGTGGCCGGTGGCGTCACCTGGGAGGGGGTGCGACACGCCTTCACCGAGGCCCACGCCGCCAACTACCACCCTCTCACCTGGATCTCCCACATGGTGGACGTGGAGCTCTACGGCCTCCACCCCGCCGGCCACCACCTCACCAACCTGCTGCTCCACCTCGCCAACACCCTCCTCCTCTTCGCCCTCCTCTTGGCGATGACCGGCGCGGCCACGCGCAGCACCATCGTCGCCGCCCTCTTTGCCCTCCATCCCGTACACGTGGAGTCGGTGGCGTGGATCGCCGAGCGCAAGGACGTCCTCTCTGTCTGCCTCGCCCTCCTCACCGTCGCCGCCTATCTCGCCTACGTCCGTCGCCCCAACCTCCGCCGCTACCTCGCGGTGGCCGCCCTCTTCGCCCTGGCGCTGCTGGCGAAGCCGATGGTGGTCACCCTGCCGCTGCTCCTGCTCCTCCTCGATTGCTGGCCCGTGGCGAGAGACGAGACAGCGACTCGCCTCGTCCTTGAGAAGCTCCCCCTCCTCGCCCTCTCCGCCGCCTCCACCTGCGTCACCCTCCTCGCCCAGCGGGGCGGTGGGGCGGTCGTCTCCCACCTCTCCATCCCCCTCGTGCCGCGCCTCAGCAACGCGGTGGTGAGCTGCCTGCGCTACCTCGGCAAGCTCCTCTGGCCCAGCCGACTCTCGGTCTTTTACCCGCACCCGTACCTTCAAGGGGCGGCCGGCTGGTCCACGTGGCTGGTGGTCGGCGCCGGCGCCACCGTCGTCACCCTCTCCCTCCTCGCCCTCCAGCTCCGCCGCCGAGCCCCGTACCTCCTCGTGGGCTGGCTCTGGTTCCTCATCGCCCTCCTGCCGGTGATCGGCATCGTCCAGGTCGGATCCCAGTCCATGGCCGACCGCTACACCTACCTCCCCTCCATCGGCCTCTTCATCGCCGCGGTCTGGGGTGGCGCCGCACTCGTTCACCGCTACGCCCTTCCACGCCGCACCACCGTCGCCGCCGCGGTCGTCCTCCTCGCCACCTGCGCCGGCCTCACCTGGCAGCAAACCGGATACTGGCGAGACAGTGTCGCCCTCTACCGTCACGCGGTGGCGGTCACGGATAGCAACTGGGAGATGCGCACCAACCTGGCAAACGCCCTCCTGCGCCGCGACCAGGCCGAGGCGGCAATCCACGAGTACCAACGCGTCCTCAGCGAGGGGCGCTGGGCCCTCGGGCGGCAGCCCTCAGCGGCTGCGGAGATCCACTACAACCTCGGCGTCGCCGAACAGCAGCTCGGTAACTTTTCCCGGGCGATCGACCACGACCGCATCGCCCTGGAGCTCACCCCGGACCACGTGGATGCACGCAATAACCTCGGTGTCGCCTACCTCGCTGCCGGCAAACCCGCGAAGGCGATCGCCACCCTCCAAGACCTGCTGCGCCTCACCCCCGACTACCCTGCCGCTTGGTACAACCTCGGTGAAGCGCAGCGACAGCACGGGGAGATACGGCAGGCGGTGGTCTCCTACCAGCGTTTTCTCGCCCAACGGCCCGGCTACGCCGAGGCTCACCTTCACCTCGGCGAGTGCCTCGAACGGCTTCACGAGCCGGACCTCGCGGCCGAGGCGTACCGCCGCGCTCTGCGCCTCACCCCCGAGATGACGGCGGCGCGTACCGCCCTCCGCCGCCTCACCCGCCCCGGAGAGGCGGCCCGGTGACCCAACGCCACCCCACCTCGCGACGGTGACGGCCCACGCCGGATCCCACCGAGGGACAGCGCGCGACCACAGCTACATTTTATCGAGCGGCAATCCGAAAGGGAAAACAGTCCAACGGCATCCATCACCCACGGAGATTCGCCATGGTGCTCACCCCTCCCCTCGTCTCCACACTGGCACTCCTCCTGACCCTCTTCCCCGGTAGTCTTCGGGCACAGCCAATCCAGGGGCTCTTTGGCACCGGCGTCGACGACACGAATAACCCCCTTGCCGTAGGAAACCTCGACCCCCATTTTCTGGCAGGCGGTTTGCTCGAACAGGTCACGGTAGTCAATCGCCACCCCGCCTGGGCTACCCCCCCTGCGCCGGCGGCCTGGGTCGGCCCATCGAGCGGAGTCACCAGCGACCCACCCGGTGACTACACCTACACCCTCCTCTTCGACCTCGGTGATGTAGACCCTGACGCCGTCACCATCACCGGTCTGTGGGCGACCGACAACAACGCCTCCATCCTCCTAACCGGCGAGGAGACCGGAACAACCGCCCCGCGCAAGAGCTACCGACAGAGCACCCCCTCAACCAGCGACACCAACTGAGTCACCGGGAGCAACACCCGGGAGTTTGGCGTCACCGACGAAACGACCTTTGTAACCAACCCCACCGGTGTTTCTCTGGCCGACCTTCACGGCGCCGTCGGCAGCGGCCCCGAGCCACCCGCCGTGGCCCGCGTCGCCACGACCCTCGCCTTCGCGCTCCGCCGCTACCCTCGCAGAGATTGAGCCGACCCTCGCGACAAATTGAGCCGCACTGCACCCCCAAGACTCCGCGGAGCAGGAAAATCGCCACCGGTGACACATTGGCCCCCTGATCGCTTCGCGACCAGGGGGCCATTCTGCATCCCCAACCCTCGGCTGGGCCGGACCCTGGCGATCAGTCGTCGTGATGCTCGTGGTGGTGGTCGTGCTCCTTCTCCTCCCACCGGTGGCGCCACCAGTGGTGACGACCACGCCAGCCGTCGTGACCCACCACCTCCTTGGCCACCGCCTTGAGGATCGGGATGGAGACTAGGTCTTCCTGTCCTGGGGCATGGCGCATATAGGTCCACGGGTGGTCGCCGATCCGGCCGGAACGGTCCTCATGACACGCCACGCAGGTGGTAAGCAGCTCATCCTGGGGATCGATCGACCCACCATGGGAGGCACACACACCACCCGTGAGGGCGCTGTTCACCGCGTCGAAGACCCGGAAGGAGACCCGGCCACCGTTGTGGGCACGCCACAGGCCGTCGCTGCACGACACCTGGATGGAGAAATCTCCATGGCACAGGAGGCAGGTGGTGGCCAGCTTCTTGGCCACGTCGACCGCCGGCCGCGTGCGCCCGCACTCGTTACCCGTAAGGTAGAGGGAGACGGTGAGATACTCACGGCGATGCACCCGGGACCGGTTGTGCCGGCGCCACTTCTCATTGCTGCACGAGACCTGCGCGGAGAGGTCGGCATGGCAGCTCAAGCACTTGCCGGTGAGCAGGGCGGTCGCATCGAGGCCGGTGTCCACGGTGGCCGGATTGCAGTCGTCGTCGATGCCGTTGCCCGGAACCTCCAGGGCGCCCGGATGGACCGCCGGGTTGGTGTCGTCACAGTCCACGGTGGCGTCATAGCCATCGCCGTCCGCATCCGCCATCGCCGGGCACGCTGCCCCCTGGTCGATCCACGCCCCCACCACCTCCGCCTCCACCGGCGAGAGGTAGGTGGCCATGGAGCCGCCGGTCGATAGCTTCTGGTAGAGGAGGCTCCCCGCCGAGTCACTGGCGGCGACGTAGCCACCATTGTGAAGGTTGTCGCACGCCACCCCGGCGGTAAGATCGAGGCCGCTCAGGGGTGCGGCGCCACCGTGGCAGCCGACACAGTTGGCGGTGAAGATCGGTTGCACATCGGCGGCGAAGTCGATCGTCCGGGTGAGGTCCGGGGTGGCCGGGTTACAGTCGTCGTCGATGCCGTTTTCCGGGATCTCACTCATCCCCGGATTGACGTTCGGATTGGTGTCATCACAGTCGACGGTGGCGTCATAACCGTCGCCGTCCACATCGATCACCGGCGGCGGGCAGGCAGCCCCCTGGTCGATCCAGGCGCCGATACGCTCCGCCTCAATCAGGCTGACATACGGCGACATCGAGCCACCGGCGGCGATCTTTTGATCGAGGAGGCTGGCGGCCCGGTCACCGACGGTCACATAGCCACCGTTGCTCAGGTTGTCGCACGCCACCCCCAAGGAGAGGTCCAGACCGGCGGCAGGGTCAACACTGCCGTGGCAGCCGACGCAGTTGGCGGTGAAGACGGGCTGGATGTCGGCGACAAAGTCGAGGGTACGGGTCACGTCTGGAGTCGCCGGGTTGCAGTCATCGTCGATGCCGTTCTCCAGGACCTCGGTCATCCCCGGGTTGATGTTGGGATCACTGTCGTTGCAGTCGACGGTGGAGTCGTACCCATCGCCGTCGCCGTCGATCACCGGATTGTCGATGGTGGTCGCGTCGCAGTCGTCGTCCTCACCGTTGAACAGGATCTCCACGGCACCCGGATGAACGGCCGGGTTGGCGTCGTTGCAGTCAACACCGAGCCAGTAGCCGTCGCCGTCGGCGTCGACGTTCAAGCCGTTGCCCGCGTCCGCCCCCTGGCTGATCCACGCATTGATGGTCTCCACATCGATCGGTGCCAGGTAGCTCGACATCGAGCCACCACACGCAGGGGTCAAACCGGGGTCGACCTTCTGCACCAGATAACTCGTGGCCGCATCATTGGGCACCACGTAGTAGACACTCGGGCAGGTGGGGAGGATCGCCAACAGGGAGGTCCCAGACCGTCCGGCCTGCAGGTCCGGGACCTGACTCACGTCGTGGCAGCCGGTGCAGGAGCGGTCGAAGATCGCCTGCACATCCGCGTACGGCACCGTGACCGTAGCGTCGTAACCGCTCCCGAGGAGCGAGACGGCGGCGTCACCGTTGAAGGCATTGGAGGTGACCGTGAGGATCGCGGTGTCATTACCCGCCGCCACCGGGGTGTAGGTAAGGGGGATGGAGACGCTGCTCCCCACCGGAACCGTCAACGGCAGGGTGATCGCCGCCACGTCGACGGCGAAGAGCGGGTTGTCCGTGGCCAGGGCGGTAATCACCAGATCCGCCGAGCCGGTCGAGTCCACCCACGCCGTCGCCGTGCCCACATTACCCACGGTGACCACCTGGCAGTCGACCGTCGAGCCCGATACCGCCACATACGGATCGCCGTTGGGCGAGTCCGGGGTGGCGGGGTTGCAATCGTCATCGATGCCGTTGTTCTGCACCTCGGCCATCCCAGGGTTCACGTTCGGGTCGTTGTCGTTACAGTCGACATCCTCCGTGTAGCCGTCGTTGTCGTTGTCGATGGCGCTCGCCGCCGCCCCCTGGTCAATCCAGGCAGTGATCACGTCGACCTGCGACTGGGAGAGGCCGGCGGTGCCCGGCGGCATCTTGTCGCCGCAGGCGGGGAGCGTGCCATCTGGAGAAACCTTCGCCACCAGGTAGCTCCCCGCCGAGTCGCCGGGGACCACCAGGGTCACACCAGCGCAGGAGGCGATGCCATTCACCAAGGCCGCATACGAGCTGCCCGCGGTCAGGTCCGGCGCATCGCCGCCGGTAAAGTGGCAACCAACACAGTTGGCATCGAAGATCGGCTGGACCTGGCTCGGATAATCGACCGGCTGGACGCACGCCAAGTCGGCCCCGTCGCAATCCTGGTCGATGTTGTCGCCGCACACCTCCGCCGCCCCCGGATGGATGGCCGCGTCATGCGGCATGCAATCCCCCCCACACGCCAGGTAGCCGTCTTGATCGAGGTCAAACTCCACCATCGGGACGATCCCGTTACAGTCGTCGTCGATCCCGTTACACGACTCGGTCGCGCCGGGGTAACGGCTCGGGTCGGTGTCATCGCAGTCCCCCGCGCAGACGGGCACGCCGTCACCATCCACATCACGATCGAGCGACCACAGGTTACCATCACAATTGTTGTCCTTACCGTCACAGATCTCCGTGGCACCAGGGTGGACCCTGGCGTCGGTGTCGTCACAGTCCACCGGACCGCATGTCCCTCCGGCGGTGGAGTAGCCGTCCCCATCCACGTCCCCGGCCAGGCACGCCACGCACACCGAGTCCGTCGAGCAGCTCCCGTCGGCGCAGTCCACCGCCCCGTCGCAATTGTTGTCGACCCCATCCCCACACGCCTCCGCCGCGCCGGGATACACCGTGGGGTCGGTATCGTCACAATCCCCCGCACCGCCGGCACAGATTGCCAACAGGTACCCATCCCCATCGGCGTCCGGACAGATACACCCGGCCTCGTCCACGGAGCCGTCGCAGTTGTTGTCCTTTTTGTCCGAGCACACCTCGCTCAGGCTCGGCGACATCGCCGCATCGTAGTCGTTGCAGTCCGGAGGCGTGTCGCAACTTCGCACCCCGTCGCCATCCACGTCCGCCTCCACCATCGGCACGATGCCGTTGCAGTCGTCGTCGATGCCGTTGCACACCTCCGTCGCCCCGGGATGGCGGCTTGGGTCAGCGTCGTCGCAGTCGCCCGCACAGATGCGCACGCCGTCGCCGTCCTGATCCACATCGAGCGCCCAGATACTCCCATCGCAGTTGTTGTCCTTGCCGTCACAGATCTCCGTGGCGCCGGGGTGGACATTGGGGTCGGCATCGTCACAGTCCACCGAGCCACACGCTCCACCGGCGGCAGAGTAGCCGTCCCCATCCGCATCCGGGCAAGACTGAGACCACGCCGCCGGGGCGAACGAAAACAAGAACATCACCACAACGACAAGAACATAATTTTTCTCAAAATAGTGTATAGCGATTCTATCCTCCTGAAGGCAATTTCTCCCTGACACAACACCCAAACCAAACAATGGGCACACGATCCGTCGGCGCTTTCATTGCAATCCGTGCGCCAAAGACAGGAATCGCCAACCACCCGTGCAAACTCAACCACTTCTCCGCCCAGGTAAGGTGGACACAAGGGAACAGAGGAGGGGTTATGTGCCATTTCACCCATCCGCCTGCGCTATTTCGCGCACTGCCCCGCTCCCCAACGCACCAAGAGAGCGCAACGGCCACTCACTCCAGGCGCCTATCGGCCCACCTGAAAAGAACCGAACAACAACATCCCCGGGCCAGGAGGCTGACCCGGGGATGGAACCTCGCCGCATGTTGTGGCGCGATTACTGCTCGGCGCTCGGCCCCGGCCGCATGAAGGCACGGTTGTGGTCGTGGCAGATCATGCAGTAGGCGCCGTCGTGGTGGCCCACGTAGTTACCGCTGGAATCAAAATCGCCCGGTGCCATGCCATCGTGGCGGTGGTGGTTGGTGAGGGTGTGGCACGTCCCACAGATTTTCTCATCGTGCGGTGGCCCGTCGGCGAGCGAGCCCACCCCGGCTCGGCTGGTACTCGCTACCTTCCCACCCGGTACGACCCCGCCTCGGTTGCACCCCCGAACCAGCCGCCCTATCCCACCGTCCTTGCACAACCGGTCGCTACAGTCGACGCCATTCAGAG